>NZ_CAJPJE010000001.1:0-138981 GCF_905369875.1 Actinomyces sp. ICM47 | reverse complement strand
GCATAGCGTGACCGACACGTCTGTCAGTTACGAGCAGCACAAGACGGAGAAGAGGCGCCGCCGCCATTCGTCAACCACCGTGTACGACAACGTCTTCACATTCACGCTCGATGACGGCACCACCCACCACGCGACGCTCGAGCGATACTACGCGGAAGACATCACCCATGAGGGCGGTCTGCCCGGCGTCCTGTACGAGGCCTGCTCCCGCCGTTCGGGATCGGCGTCGTTGAGCATGATGGTCTATCGCAACACCTGGATTATCGTCGAGGCGCGGATCAAATAGGACGACATGCCTTCTCACCGCGCCCCCTTCCTCTCACGCACTGCGGTCGTGGTGTGCGTGGGGAGTCTTGCGGCCGTCGCCTGCGCCGTGATCATTCGAATCGCGTGGATCTCGCGGACCGGTATCCCCCGTGCGCTCACGGCCAGCGCCGCGATTGTCCTCGTCTCACTCATCGGATGTGCCCTCTTTTGTTCGATCCGCTTCGCGGTCCGCGACAAGCGCAGGCGTCACGAGAGACGAGGCCGGCACGGGAAGGATGCTCGACGTCGCGTCGTTCCGAGGACTGCCGCGCGACACACCGCAGACATGAACCGACGGCAGCCACCACGACGGTCCCCCCTCGTGAGCACGCCCTCGCCTGACGCCATCCCGCCTGCAACCGACGCTGAGGACAGGGATTTCAGCTACAAGATACTCGTCGTATTCACTCTTGTTGCAGTCGCGATTGCGTTGTTCAGGGAGGGCGATAACCCGGTTCACGGGCCGAACAGGATCAGTTGGCTCGCGATCGTCTACGCCGTTGCATTCCTCATCATGCTCGCGTGCATAGGTGCCATCACCTGGGCGTTTGATCGCTTCGCGAGAGCTGAGCGCGCCGGAAAGGTCATGGGCTTTCATGCGCGACTGGCGTACCTGGCGCTGCCCGTCATCATTCTGATTCCCAGCGCCTTCAACACGTTGGCCTACGGAACGCCCGTCGCCCTCGACCTGGCCACCGGCCCGCAGACCGTCACCGTTGCCTCGTGCACCCACACGGAACGCACGGAGTCACGTTCACGAGGCCGCTACGCCGGCAGCTACACCGTGATCATCCATCGTTTCACGATGACCCTAACTGACGGCACGACGCATCAGACAAACGTGCGCGACGAATACTTCCGGGATCACAGCACCATTAACAGGGTCCTCGACGACGCCTGCATCAAGAACCCGGGGACGACTTCCGTCACCATGAACGTCTACTACTACTCCTGGGTGATTAATGACGCTCACCTGAATTGAGCCTCACCGCAGCGTCCCCGCGTCTCGTCCACGGCCTCGTCCCTCCCACCGACGAGGCCGTGGAACGTTCGTGAAACACGCGGCCTCAGCGGCTCCTGAGAACCCCCGTCACGAAGCGAGCGCTGCGATCCAGGGCGGCCACGGCCTCGGGAATGAAGGGGACGGACAGGACGTAGACGTGGAAGCCCCCCGGCTCCACGCGCAGGCGCACATCCACGCCGGCACGAGCTGCCTTGCGCGCAAACTCAATCGTGTCGGGCCCCAGGATGTCGGCGTCGACCTGGAAGATGAGCATTGGCGGCAGCGCGGAAAGATCGTCGTACAGGGGGCTGACACGCGGATCTGCGGGGTCCAGGTCCCCCGCCCACGCGCGTCCCGCCCACGCCAGCCCGGGTACACGCAGGATCTTGTCGAGGCGCTGCACGTCCGTGATCGCCGGGTTCGTCATCGTGACGTCCACCCACGGCGCGTACAAGACGAGGCCATCCACCTGACGTGCTCCCGCGTCCCGTCGCTGCATCGCCAGAGAAATAGCCAGGCCGCCCCCGGTGGAGTCGCCGAAGAGGATGACTCGGCCGAACTCAGCCTGGACCTCGTCAATGATGGGCTGGACGACGTCGAATGCGTCGGTCGCCGCGTGTTTGGGGGCGAGCGGGTAGTCAGGAATGATAACGGGCAGGCCTGTGCGGTCGATGAGGCCTTCGACGATGCCCCACTGCCCCTCGACCAGCGGATACGCGTAGGCACCGCCGTGCAAGAAGACGAGGACCCCGCCCGAGCGCAGGCCCCGCTTGGGGAGCACACGGGTCACGCCGCCGTCGGTGGTCGCCGTGAAGCGGGCGCGCATGCGCGCTGGCATGGGGCTGGGCTGCGGGGCGTGCAGCGCCATCTCGCGCGCCGATTCCCCGCTGTGCAGCGCCGGCGGCGTCATTCCCATGCGAGTGTGGACAAGACGCATCTGGACGGACATTCCAACTCCTTTGTGTGGGCTGCGCCCGTAGCCGCCGCGACCATGTGCACCGAACAGCTACCAGGATACGCCGCACGGAGTGCGACCTCGTGTGCCCGGAGTCAGGTTCCAACGGGTCCCAGCACTCGGGTGGCAGGGCGTGTGCACGTCCAGTGTGGGCCTCGCGTGTGGGCTACCGGTGCGAGCCTCGCGTGTGGGCTGTCTACGCGGATAGGAAACCAGCACGCGGATAGGTAACGGACACGCGGATAGCTTATTAACCTATCCGTGAGCGCATAACCTATCCGCGAAGGCGCAACCTATCCGCGTCCACAACCCTCAGCGCCATCCACAGGGGGATATGACGTGTCGCTACTATCCACAGGTCCTCGCCGAACGCTTTTCTGAGCACCGTTTCCGGGAGGACACTGCAGCCATGACACAGATGCCAATCCTCATCACCCTGCCCCCAGAAACGACGCGCCATTGCCCCGATACAACGACAGTTCGCATCATGCGCGGGGTAGGCGCAGTGGTCCCCCTCAATGCTGCGTCAGCCGGTCCCTGGGAGGTGTGGGATGCCGTGGCCCGCGCCCGTTTGCACGCCGTCAACGCCTCACACGAACAAGCACCCGTCTTCGTGGGGACCAGCTGCTTACGTCTCATGGGCATACACGGGTGGGCCCAGAATCCAACGATCACCATCTACCGCCCCAACCGACGGTGCACCTCGATGTTGCCGTCCTGTCGCGTCGGTTCAACGACTGTTCCAGAAACATCGGTGTCGTGTTCACCGTTCCCTCCCCTCTCCACAACACGCACCACCGTGGACGGATTGGTCACGGAGCACCCTTACGATGCTCTCGTTCGTTGCGCGCTTCATGAGGATCCTCTGGAAGCATTCGTCCTGGGATGCATGGCGCTCAACTCCTGGAGCCAGTTCTCCATGTTTAGTCAAGACGAGTGCCGACAACGCGCCGAGGAAATCCGGACCGACCTCCTCGCGCGACTCGACCGGGCCGGACAGGTACGCGGGTATCGTCGCGCTCGTTCAATCCTGTCGGCGATCGATCCGGGTTGCGCCAACGCTGCGGAAGCCGCACTCTTATGGATCGTTCGTTCTATCTGTCCCTTCACAGTTCACACGCAAGTCCACATCGGTGTTCACGGGTATCACTACTATGTCGACCTCCTGATCGAGGATCTCCACATCATCATTGAGTTCGACGGAGTCACGAAACTTGGCGAGACGCGCGATGAATTCGAACAGGCAAAACGTAACTGGGTCATGCGCGACCAAAATCTCCGAGATGCAGGCTGGCAGGTGATCCGAGTCAGTTGGCCCGACTACAATGATTGGGAGGGACTGCGCATCAGACTGAGCCGTATCCTGGGGCCTATGATCCCCGCTCCCGAGTTCCGTTTCCTGTGGAAACTGCCCTCGAAACGGTGTGATGGCCCTCTTCGCCGCTTCTACACCAGGACTTCGCGGATAGGAAACCAGTACGCGGATAGGTAACGAACACGCGGATAGCTTATTAACCTATCCGCGAGCGCATCTCCTATCCGCGAAGGTGCAACCTATCCGCGAGCAGACCGTTCAATGACGATGTCCTCCGGCCACCCGCACGCACAGGGACACACCGAGGTCAGACAGGGCGGCGAGGAAGCGGTCACGGGCCCACCCGCACGCACAGGTGCGCACGCAGGCATACAAAACGCGCCCGGACCGCTGGGTCCGGGCGCGCAACGAAATCGGCTCAGGCGTTAGGACGCTTGCCGTGGTTCGCACCGTTCTTACGACGATCACGACGCTTACGACCCCGCTTCGACATGTCATTCTCCTTGGGTTTGTTGTCTAGACTGAAGCATTTTTGCACATATTAGCCCCAACCACCAAGGCACAACGCCCCTGCGGCGACGAAGGTCACCGAAAAGCGGCGGCCCGCCCAGGCCTCGTCGAGGCGGGTGAGACCAGCGATGACGCGCTCAGCGCCAGGTGACGGACACGCTCGAAATCGAGGCAACGATGCGGGCGCGCAGCGCAGGTGAGGCATGCTCGGACTCGTAGCAGCCGCGCATGAGAGCACGCACGTGGCGTTCAGCGTCCAGCGCGTCAGTGCAGTGCGGGCAGGTGGCGACGTGCTGGATCATGAGGGCGCGGGCGCGCGCGTCGGGTCCGGGCACGGAGCCGGCGTCGATGAGGCCGCTGCGGCGGTCGCATTCCTCGCAGTCGATGAGTTCGTACAGGGCGTCGAGAACGTCCTGACAGGTGATGTGTGCGCTCACTTCGCTCCTCCGATCCCGTATTCCGCGGCGACGTCAGCCAGCGAGGAGCGCAGGTTCTTGCGCGCCCGGTTCAGGCGGCTCATGACGGTCCCCATGGGAACTCCTAGTTCTTCGGCGATTTCCTTGTAGCTCATTCCTTCAACGTCAGCCATGAGGACAACCATCCGGTGTTCCTCCGAGAGCGAATCGAGGGCCTCGCGCAGCTGCGCGGAGGGCAGCGCTTCGAGAGCTTCGACTTCGGCGGACTTGAGGCCGGTCTCCGCGTGGGAGGCGGCGTCGGCCAGCTGCCAGTCCTCGACGGTGTCGGTGGAGGCGCGCTTGGGCGAACGCTGGGCCTTGCGGTAGCTGGTGATGTAGGTGTTCGTGAGAATCCGGTACAGCCAGGCTTTGATGTTGGTGCCGGGCTTGTACTGGTGGAACTTCTGGTAGGCCTTGAGGTAGGTCTCTTGGACCAGGTCCTCCGCGTCGGCTCGGTTGCGGGTCATGCCCAGGGCCGCGCCGAAGAGTTGATCCATGAGGGGCATCGCTTCGTCCATGAAGCGTGCCTGGAGTGCCTCGTTGTCCGGGGTGGACGAGGCCGTGGCCGGGTCGTGTGCCTCGGGCGTCGGTTGGGAGGTTGTTGTGTCCATCGCTTCCCAGGGTAGTCGTGCCCACAGCGGGCGCGACTGGGTGGGAGGGATGGACGATCATACTGAGGGCAACGCCTCACGATCAGCTTTATTCCACAACCCCCACAGCATGTGCGTTACACCACTTTTGACACGCTGTTTGGAGGCGTCCGGGCCGTTCGGCTTCCCCCGGGGGCCAAGGTATCGAACAATAGGGGTATGAATCTGCTGCGCGTTGTTGCCCGTCCCCTGCTCGCCGCCCCGTTCATCGCCGATGGGGTCGATGCCTTAAGGCATCCCTATGAACACGTGGAGCACGCGGCGAGCGTGCGTCCCCTCATCGATAAGGCGACCGGCGCGGCCGGCTTGGAGCCGCTGACGGATGAGCAGCTGGCCCTCGCCACCCGCGTGACCGGCGCAGTCACGGTGCTCGCTGGCCTGCGTTTTGCGACCGGTCGTCACCCTCGTAGCGCCGCGCTGTGCCTGGCTGCGATTGGCGCTCCGATGGCGCTCGTGCACATGCCGACCCCCGGTGCCATGCGTAAGTTGCCGAAGGATCACGCCAAGTCCCTGCGCGCCCGCGCGTTGGGCAAGCTGGGCCTCGTGGGCGGCGTCCTCATTGCGTCGACGGATCGCGTCGGCCAGCCTTCAGCCCTTGTTGCTCGTGCGATGCGCCGAGATCAGCGCCGCGCGATCGCTGCGGCCGAGGCCGCGGTCGCGGAGCGCCTGAGCGGCACCGCTTCGTGAGCGTGCCCTGGCCCGCTCCCCTGGCTGCCTCTCCCGTGGATGCCACGGTCGAGGTGCCGGGTTCGAAGTCGATCACGGCGCGCGCCCTGTACCTGGCGGCCGTCGCCAATTCCCCCTCCCTGATCAGGGGTGCTCTGGATGCGCGCGACACGCGCTTGTTTGCCGCAGCTCTGGAGGTGATGGGCGCACGCGTCGAGGACGAGGGCGCGGGCGTCCTGCGCGTCACCCCCATGTCGCTGCCGCCGAGCGGCGGGCGCATCGAGTGCGGACTGGCCGGGACGGTCATGCGTTTCCTGCCGCCGCTGGCAGCTCTCTCTCCCGAGGAGACGCTCTTCGACGGGGACGAGCAGGCCTACGCGCGCCCGCTCGGCCCGCTCCTGGATGCGCTGGTGCGTATGGGCGCGACCGTCACCTATCACGGGAAGCGCGGGCACCTGCCGTTCAGGATCCGGGGCCCGATCCACACGCCGCTCGGCGCGCAGGCCTGGGTAGACTCCTCGTCTTCCTCGCAGTTCCTCTCCGCGCTGTTGCTCGTCTCTCCCCTCGTGGGCGATCCCCTCTTCGTGTCGGCTCCGGCCGTCGTTCCGTCGATGCCGCATGTGGAGATGACGCTGGCGTCCCTCGCTGGCGCGGGTATTGACCTGGAGGTCGTGGATGAGGGCCGCGCAGACCTCGCGACGTGGCACATCTTCCCGTCGCGCCCGCGCGGCGGCGACATCACCGTCGAACCCGACCTGTCCAATGCCGGCCCCTTCCTGGCGGCCGCGATGGTGACGGGCGGGCGCGTGCGGATCCCGGCGTGGCCGGGGGTGACGACGCAGGCGGGCGACGCCTGGCGCGCGCTGCTGGGGCACATCGGCGCGACCATCACGCTGGACGAGGAGGGCCTGACCCTGACGGGACCGGGTGCCGGCAACTACCCGGGCATCAACGCAACCATGGCCGAGGTCGGCGAGCTGACCCCCACCCTGGCCGCGATCTGCGCCTACGCCTCGAACCCATCGCACCTGAGCGGCATCGCCCACCTGCGCGGACACGAGACCGACCGCCTGGCTGCCCTGGCCGCCGAGATCAACCGCGCGGGCGGGCAGGCCGAAGAGACCGAGGACGGCCTGATCATTACGCCGCGCCCGCTCCACGCCGCGCAGATTCGTTCCTACGCGGATCACCGCATGGCGACCTTCGGCGCGATCCTGGGCCTGGTCACGCCCGGCATCACCGTCGACGACATCGCCTGCACCTCCAAGACGCGGCCGACTTTCGAGGCCATGTGGGCCTCACTCGTGAGCGCCAACGGTCAGGGGTCCGCCCAGGCCGCCACGGCCTCGTCGAAGGAGGAGGAGCAGTGATGGCGCGGCGCGACACCGGAACCGACGACCCGCGCGTGCGCGTGCGCGCCGGCAAGGGCTCGCGCCCGCGCACGAAGGACCGCCCCGACTGGTCCTCCAAGCCGCTGGGCCGCGTCATCGGCATTGACCGCGGTCGCTACCAGGTGAGCCTGGAGACGGACGGCACCCGCGTGGTGGCCGTGCGCGCCCGCGAGCTGGGGCGCGGCTCCGTCATCATGGGCGACCGCGTGCGCCTCACCGGCGACCTGTCCGGGGGCCCCGACACGCTCGCGCGCATCGTCGCCGTCGAGGAACGCTCCTCGGTGCTGCGCCGCTCCCTTGAGGACGCGCCGGATCAGCGCGGCGAGAAGGCAATCATCGCGAACGCGGACACCATGTGCATCGTCGTGGCGCTGGCGGATCCGCCGCCGCGCACGGGCATGATCGACCGCTGCCTGGTCGCCGCCTACGAGGCGGGCCTGACCCCCATCCTCGTGCTGACGAAGGCAGACCTGGCCAGCGCGGACGAGCTAATCGCCGCCTACCAGGACTTCGACGTGCGCGTCGTGCTCACAAGCGCCGAGGCCGGGGAGGCTGACCCGGGCGTCGCCGAGCTGCGGACCCTGCTGACCGGCCACTGGTCGGTACTGGTGGGTCATTCGGGGGTCGGAAAGTCCACGCTCATCAACCTGCTCGTGCCTGGCGCGGGCCGCGCGACGGGCCACGTCAACGAGGTGACGGGACGCGGGCGCCACACCTCTACGTCCTCGGAGGCCTTCGAGCTGGATGCGGGCGGCTGGATCGTGGATACGCCCGGCGTGCGATCCTTCGGGCTGGGGCACGTGAGCGTCGCCGATGTTCTCGGGGTCTTCCCGGACGTCGCCGACGCAGCGTCCTGGTGTCTGCCGCTGTGCTCGCACGACGAGGAGGAACCCACGTGCGCGCTCGACGCTTACGCGCGCGCCGCCGGTCCCTTCGCCATCGACGAGGCCGGGGACAGTAACGCGGATCAGGTGCATCTTGGGCGTACTTCCCGCGTGGCGTCGGTGCGCAGGCTCCTCGAGGCCGTGGCGACGGCGGAGGCGGCCAGCAAGGTCGCGCGATAATGCCCGCTAATGCCCGCTCACGGACATAGCGCGTCGGCAGAGCGCACACGACCGAAGCATCATGTGACACATTAGCCACTCGTTCTGGTTGACACGCCGCTCACAACACCAACAATGAGAGTGTAGCGACGACCGCTACGCCCGTTTCACGAGGAAGTGATCGTCGTGTCAAACCCCCGCCATCGCGCGACTACTCCGGCACCGTCGGCACCGAGCCACGGCGAGATGATGCTGCGCTACGTCTTCCTCGTCGTCCTGGTCCTCCTGGCAATCGTCTCGATTGGGAGTGCTTTCATCTGGGACGACGCGGGGACGACCGACTACATCATCGCTATTTCGGCCGCCCTGCTGGCCAACCAGATGCCCGGATCGACGCGAACGCTGGCACCAACCAGCATGCGGCCTTCACCGCGCACCTATGAGCACATCGGACTCGCGTGCGCGACGGTGTCCATCCTCGCCACCCTCATCGGGTCGGTGACCACCACGGATACCACGGCCTCGTCCATCACGATCCCGTGGATCATCGCCACGCTCGCGCTGCTGGCGACGATCTGCATCTCGGTCGCAATCATGGTCGCGAAGGGCCGACAGCACCGAGATACGTCTCCTCCCCCGGCGAGCTAGCACCGCGGAAGAGCGGTCGCGTCAGCGCTGGAAGCGGCTCACGAAGTTACGCAGAATGATGCGCGAGGGGTCCGTGTCCACGGTCGCGACCTGGGCGCGGATGGCCTCGGCCTTCTCAGCCGGGTAGTAGCGCCCCGCGTACTGGTCGATGCGAATGTTCACGCCGTCCAAGTCCATCTCGGGGTGGAACTGAGTCGCCCACGCAGCCTCGCCGACGCGCACCATCTGGATCGGGGTATCATCCCCGGCCAGGAGGACCTGCATGCCGGGGGCCAGCTCGCGCACGGCCTCGTGGTGGCCGACGTAGGAGTAGAAGCGGTCGGGCGTGCCCTCAAGAAGCGGGTCCTCGCGGCCCGCGTCGGTCTTCGTCAGCGCGATACCGCTGATTTCTTCGCCGTGGTGGGTGTCGATGACGCCACCCAGGTGCAGGGTGAGGGTACCCAGCCCGTAGCACAGGCCCAAGATCGGGAAGGATTCGCCCAGCGCCCGGTCGTAGAAGGAACGCAGCCAGGCCTCGGCGCGCACCTGGCGCTCTTCCTTCACGTGATCGTCCGCGTTCGCGTCCCACGGGGACCCGCACACGAACGCACCCGAGTAATTAGACAGGTCGAGGTCGGGCAGCTCTCTCTCGATGCGCACCTGGTGAACCTGGTCGGAGGTCAGTCCCGAGAAACGCGGCAGGTCGGCGCTTTCCGAGGCTAGCACGGGGCCGTCGTCGCGCGAGGTCAGCATGAGGAAGGGCTTTGTCATGTCCACCATGCTATCGGCTGGGAGCAAAGGCGCAGCTCATGTCCACTCTCCAAGCGTGTGTGACGGACGCAGATGTGGGCACCCTCTGCCACACTGGTGACATGTTGATTCTGCACACCTCCGACTGGCATTTGGGACGCACCTTGCACGGCGTGTCTCTGGGCGAGAGCGCGGACGCGTTTATCGACTGGCTGGTCGCCCTCGTACGTGAGCGCGGCGTGGATGCCGTCCTCATCTCGGGCGACGTGTTCGATCGCGCAGTTCCACCCGTGGATGCGCTCGCGCGGATGCGCCGCGCCCTGCGCGAGCTGACCACGCTCACGACGGTCATCCTGACGTCGGGTAACCACGACGGGTCCGCGCGCCTGGGGCTTTTCGCCGACATGCTCGCTCCCTCGTTGCACGTGGTGACGGATCCGGAGGCAATCGGCAGGCCGGTCGAGGCCGGGGGCGCGCTCGTGTACCCGTTGCCCTACCTGGAACCCGACCTCGTGCGTCAGTCGCTGTCGGACCTGGAGCCTGAGGGAGAATCCGGCCCGCCCGCTCCCCTTCCCCGCTCCCACCAGGCGGTCCTGGCGGCGGCCCTGCGCCGGGTGCGCGCGGACCTTGCGGCTCGGCGGCACGCAGGCGACGAGCGCCCGGCCATCGCGATGCCGCACGCCTTCGTGACGGGTGCCCAGCCCTCGGACTCCGAGCGCGACATCCAGGTGGGCGGCGTGCCCTCCGTGCCGGCCGATCTGTTCGGCACTCTCGGGGGCGAGACACCCCTGACCCACGGACTCGACTACGTGGCGGCCGGGCACCTGCACCGCCCGCAGAACATCTCGGGGGCCGCGGTCCCGATCCGCTACGCGGGCTCACCCATCGCGTATTCCTTCTCCGAGGCCGGGACCACCAAATCCGTCACCCTCGTAACCACGGACGCCACCTCGATCACCGATATCGAGGTGGTGCCCATCCCGACGCTGCGCGCCGTCGCAGTGTTTGAGGGGACCATGGAGGAACTGCTTACCAGTCCCGATGAGGCCGCCACGGCCTCGTACGTGTCGGTCACAGTCACGGACGACGCACGCCCCGAGCGCATGGTGGCGCGCATCCGTGACGTCTACCCGCACGCCCTCGTCGTCGTGCACCGCCCCTCCCAGGCCCCCTCGCTCACGCCCGCGATGACCGTACGCGCCTCGCGGGATCCGCGCGAGGTCACGGAGGAGTTTTACGAGGCCGTGGGCGGTCGGGCGCTAAGCCCACAGGAGCGCGCGCTCGCCCTGGACGTGTGGGCGCAGCTTCGAGGAAAGGACATGCAGTGAAAATCCGCTGGCTACGCATGACGGGCATCGGCCCCTTCGCGGGGGCGCACACGGTCGACTTCTCCGCCTTCGACGAATCGGGACTCTTCCTGCTCGAGGGTCCCACGGGCGCGGGTAAGTCCACGCTCATCGACGCCATCACCTTCGCCCTGTACGGGGACGTGGCGCGCACGAAGGACGCGTCGAAGGACCGCCTGCGCTCCAACCACATCTCGGACTCCGACCCCTCGGAGGCGGACCTGGTCTTCGAGGTGGCGACGGGCATCTACCGGGTGACGCGCACCCCCGCGTACACGCCGACGGGCAAGAAGTCGCAGCGCAATTCGAAGTCGACGCTCACGCGGGTCGTAGAGGATCCGGACGCGCCAGACGGATGGCGCACGGTCGAAGCAATCGCGTCGGGTCCGCGCGACGTGGGCTACGAGATTCCGGCAATCGTGGGCCTGGATAAGGACCAGTTCCTCCAGACGATCGTGCTGCCGCAGGGCAAGTTCTCCCAGTTCCTCACCGCCACCTCGAATGACCGCGAGCAGATCCTGCGCGACATTTTCGACACGCAGATCTACTCCGACTTCACGAAGGCTCTCGTCGATGCGGCAGCCTCGTCGAAGCGCAGCATCGAGGAGCGGCGCGTGGCCGCCGTCGGAGCATGTGAGCGCATGCGGTCCCTGGGCAGTGCCCTGAGCGAGGACGCGCACACGGACGGGTCGGCTCCCGACGAGCGCGCAACCAGTGACCAGGATGCCGACCAGCTGGACGCGGGCGCGGAGGATTCGAGCGCGGTGCGGCGTTGGGCCGAGCAGGCCTGCGCTCGCGCGCGCGAAGCGCACGAGCAGGCCCTGCACGTTGCTCAGGTGTCCAGTGCGGCCGCTCGCGAGGCCTCCCACGCCCTGTCCGAGGAGCGCGCTCTGGCGCAGGGCCAGGCCGAGCACGCTCGCCTGAGCGAGCGTCTGGAAGCACTCGTGGCAGCTGAGCAGAGCGTGCTCGCCGATGCTCAGCGCGCGGCCGACGCCCGCCGAGCGCTGGCCGTTGCTCCCTATGCCGCTGCCCAGGAGAAGGCACTCACGCGCCTGGAGAGGGCCTGCGACCAGGTCTTGGCGCTCTCCTCCGGTCTCGGCGAGGCAGCCTCCGTCATCCCAGAGTCTCTCACGCCCGAGGCCGTGGTTGATCTCGGCGAGCGGGCGCAGGGTCTGCACGATGAGGCGACGCGCACGCGCGGCTCTCTCGAGGAGGCCCTGGCTGTCGAGCACTCGCTGCCCGAGGCACGCGCGCAGATCAAGTCGCTGCGCTCCCAGCATGAGCTGGCGTCGGCGCGCGTCTCCTCGATCGAAGCCGAGCGCGAGGCGCTGCCCCTGCGCATCAAGCAAGCAACCGAGGCACTGCGCCTCATGCGGGCGGACGCCGACACGCTACCTGAGGCCGCGTCTGCGCTGCGCGCCATCAACGAGCGCGTGGATGCCTCCATGCAGGCAGACCTGCTGCGCTCGGCCCTTCTCGGCGCATCGGACGAGCTTCGCGAGGCCACCGTCGCTGCGAAGCTCGTGAACGCCGCAGCAGCAGACGGCCATGACCTGTGGATTGCGCAAAGCGCATCGGCCCTCGCGCGCGAGCTCGAGGAGGACACGCCGTGTCCCGTGTGTGGATCCACCGTTCACCCCGCTCCCGCACCGGCTACGGACGGGGAGATCACGCGCGAGCAGGTCGCCGAACTCGACCAGGTGCGCGACCGCGCGGAGAGCGCACTGCGGGACGCGCGGGAGCGCCACCAGGACCTCGTGCGGCGTATCGCCCAGCTCAACGAGGTGGCTGGTGCCCCCACGTCGACGCTCGAGACTGAGCGGGATCGGGCCGTCGAACTCGTTGCGAAACTCGAGGCTCTCGGCCCGCAGATCACCGAGATCGAGGCGGCCCTCGCGCAAGAGCGCACACGCCTCGACGGTCTGACGGATGCCCTCACGGCCGCCCGCGAAAAGGCTGCGTCGCTGGCCTCGACGCTCGAAGAACGCAGGGCCGCGCTGGCGCAGGCGGTCGAGCGCGTGGAGGCGGAGCGTTCCACCTTCGAGTCTCTGGACGCGCGCGCCGCGCAGCTGACACAGGACGCGTCGCGCGCGTCCCAGGTCGTGCGTGCGTGCGCCGACTGGGAGCAGGCCAGCGAGTCTGATCGCGAGGCGCGCGCGGCCTTCACCCAGGTCCTGGAAGCACAGGGGCTAGAGATCGACTCCTGGCGTTCTTTCCTGCTGCCAGAACGCGATGTCGCGGCGCTTGAAGCGCGCGTCAGTGCCCACGAACGCGAGATCTTCGCGGTACGCGAGGCCCTTGCATCGGAGCGCCTGACCCGCGCGGCATCAGCCCCGGCGCCGGACCTCGAGGCTCTCACCGATGCCTCCCGCAAGGCCGATGAGGACGCTGCTTCCGCCGCCCGGGCCTCGGGCAAGCTCGAGCAGCACTGCGTGCAGATCGAGGCCGCTCGTGTCTCCCTTGAACAGGCGTTGGACGCGCTCGCGCAGGCCCGAGAGCAGGCGGGTCCCATCCGTCGCCTCGCAGACATCGCGGCAGCATCCGGGCCGGACAACCTCGCGGCCACGCCGCTGTCAGCATGGGTGCTCATTTCTCGGCTCGAGGACGTGCTTGCGGCCGCGAATCCTCGCCTGGAGCGTATCTCGTCGGGACGCTACCAGCTCGTGGCCGTGCCCGACGACGGCACTTCCTCACGCAAGTCGGGTCTCGGCCTGGCTATCGTCGACCACGACACGGAGGCCACGCGCAGCCCTCGCACGCTGTCGGGCGGGGAAACCTTCTACACGTCCCTGGCGCTCGCGCTCGGCCTGGCGGATGTCGTGACAGCCGAGGCCGGAGGTGTTGAGCTGCGCACAATGTTTATCGACGAGGGCTTCGGGTCGCTGGACTCGCACACCCTCGCGCTCGTCATGGAGCAGCTGCAGGCGCTGCGCAGCGCGGGCCGCACGGTCGGAGTCATTTCGCACGTTGAAGAGATGGCCACGCAGATCGCGGACCAAATCCAGGTGTGTCCCCTCGAGGAGGGCGGCTCGACGCTGCGGGTGCGCGCGTAGGGATCGGACGTCTGCGGGCATCGATCCGCGAGGCGACAGCTTCGCGCGGTCGACGCCGACGTAGCGCGCCGCGCGGGAAGGCCCCCGTGCGGCGGTCGTCAGCCCTTGTGCAGCGCCAGGACGTGCGGGCGCTCGGAGCGGTCGAACCACGCCAGGGAGAACTCCCACAGGGCGGCCACGACCTCGTCGGCGTCCTCCTGTGTGTCAGCCTCCAGGACGGCGCTGACCGCCGAGGCCGCGTCGGGCAAGTCCACGAGGATCGCGGCTACGTCCGACCACGTGTACTCGAAGGAGGGCGCGGTGAAAATGTGGGCTTCGACCTCGTCGCCGGGGGTCAGCGTCGTCGACGTGGGCGTGTCCACCGCCAGGACGACGCGGGCGGGCAGCGCCCCGTCGGTCTCTCGGGCCAGCTCCAGGGAGGACAGAGCGGCCTCGGTGATGGCGTCGTCCTCGAGGACCTCAACGTCCTCGCCGCTCATCGCGGCGTCGGGCACGGCAATCACGCCACCGCGCACGGGCGGCAGGAGGACGGACAGCTCGGACAGGACGGCGGGAACGTAGACGCGCATGGTCACAGTGTAGGCACCCACTGGGCCACAATCGCTTCCAACGCGTCGGCGGCGACACAACGAGTTCCGTTTTCGCCCAGCGCTTTGGCGCGCAGGGAGGCTCGCGCCACCCCGGAGTCCTCGTTGACGGTGTGGAAGATGCGCCCCGGCATAAACGCGCCGATGGCGGCCTGCAGCGCGGCCACAGGGCGCGGTCCAATCGCATCCGCATTCACGCGGTTCACGATGACGTCGACGGGGATGTCACGTCCCTGCTCGTCCCACCAGCGCGCCAGGAAGGACAAGCGGTTGATGCCGACGATGTCGGCGCGCGCCGCGATCACCAGGCGGTCTGCGCGCTCCAGGACTCCGAGGGCGACGTCGTCGCGATTCGCACCGCGTGTCGCTTTTTCCAGGGAGGTCGCCGCGACGTCCACGACCGTGTAGCGGGAGCATAGCCGGGCTGCGCCGAGGATCGCTTCGATGCTCGTGCGGCTGACCTCGCGCCAGCGGTGCGGGGTGACCAGGCCGGTCACGATCCGAAGATTGTCGGAGCGACGCACGGACGCGCCCACGACGTCCTCGGGGGTCAGTGGCCCGCGCGAGGCGGTGCGCGCCAGGACGGAGAGTCCCGAGGCGTGGACCGGCAGGCCAAGCAGGTGCGCAATCGTCGGATTCGTGGTGTCAGCGTCAATGAGGAGGGTGGGCGCGTGCGCAGCGAAGGCGGTCGCGATGCCCGCTGCCAGGGTCGTGCGCCCCGGTGCCCCGGAGGTCCCCCACACCGCCAGGACGGAGCCGGGGCGCGCGGGCTCGGGCGGGGGCGGCGGGGCCGAGGCCATGGTGGGGTTCGGTCGACGCGCGCGGGTCGCGGCGATGAGGGAGTTGACGACCTGATCGGGACTGCCGGGGGCTGCTACCGAGGCAACGCCGAGGGTCCGGAGCCGCGAGCGCTCCTCGTGCGGTGCAAGGGCGACGACCGACATTCCGACTGAGCGCAGGGAGGCGAGGGCATCGGACGTCAGATCGGGGTCGGCACCGTCGATGACCGCGAGATCCGCGATGCCGGCGCGCGCGGCGGCGATCACCTCGGCCAGGTCGGCGCAGCGCCGGACGATAGCCAGGCAGTCAGAGCGTGACTGGATCGCCTGGATTATGGGTGCTTCCCAGCGCTGATCGGCCAGGATCACGACTCCGTGGACGGCACTCACGAGGCCCCCACAGGGACGGCGGCCAGCTGTTCGTTTGAGGTCTGCGCAGCCAGGAGTTCGGGCAGGGACTGGGCGTTAGCCATGATTTCGATGCGCGTGCCCCGATGGGTCCCGGAGGTCGAGGAGTCGACCGAGCGCACGAAGGTGAACGTCCCCTCGATTTCGCGGGCTTTCGCCTCACCACCCGCGGGCGAGCGGGACGAGACGCTCCACAGTCGGATGGCAGTCCCATCGGCTACTCCGTCGGGGAGTCCCGCGTTCACGGTGAGGGCGACGCGGACCATGCCGTCCGGGTCCTGGGGGCCAGCCGTACCGTCCGGCGCGAGGTCGGCGCGCATGACGAGCTGACCCGGGGTGAGCATGCGCGTGGCACGGCTGCCCAGGGGCGTATCCGACGTCGGCGCGTAGACGGCGGTGTCGACGTGGACGGAGACTTCACGAACGTTGTCGGCCGTGAGCGCTTCGCCGGGGGCGATACTGGTCGTCACCGTGTAGACGCGGGTTCCTCCCCGGAGGAATCCGCCAAGGACACTGAAGGCGATTACAGACGCGATGATGAGGACCACGCCGATCATGAATCGACGGTCCATCTTTCCGGGGGCGCGCGCAGGAATCGACGCTGAAGCTGAGACGCTTTTCACCCCTCCATGATGCATGGTTCTGACAAAAAGCGGTAGGTTGTTCAATATCTATTGAGATCAACAAGTCCTATCGGCCAATCGAGATACGAAAAAATTGCTGACTCAAACGATTTAAACGAAACGAACTCAACTGATACCATGTTGCCATGGCAACACGATTTCTCACTCTCGCTGACGTCGCCGAGACCCTGAATCTCACCATGTCAGCAACCCGCGCCCTCGTTTCCTCCGGCGAACTGCCCGCCATTCAGGTGGGCGGCAAACACGTCTGGCGGATCGAAGAGTCCGTCTTGGAGCAGTTCATCCAGGACCAGTACACTGCGACACGCGAACGCCAGAAGGCCGAACGCGCTCAGTAGTCGGGTGACCATCGCTGGCCAAGCACACGGAGTCGACGAAGCCCCGCCAGCGCCAGCGCCAGCGACACGGTCTGCCCGCACGCATCATCGCGACCGTCATAGCCGATGGCCGCACCACTGAGGGCAACATCGACATGGTCCGCATAGACCGCGTCGATGACCCCCCGATGGTCTCCACAGTCCGAGTCAATGGCAACATCGACGCCGCGGGCGCTCAACTCACGCAAGACATGCCCGACGCCAACGCCGCCACGGATCGACGATTCGCGCGCGACACTGCGCCCCAGCGGCCACGCACCGACGACAGCCGAGAGCATGATCAGGGCGTCACCGGTCGTGCCGCGAAGCAGCACCCACGAGCGCGTCGAGTCGAGCACCTCGCCCACGACCACGCTCCCCCCGCGCAACGAGAGATTGACGAGGCCGTCAGCCCCCGCCAGCCGCGCGGACAGCGTGACAGAGGCACGTTCGGCGTCGGTTAACTCATCGATCAGCTCTTCCAGCTCGCGACCACGCACCTCATCGAAGCGCGCCTCCAGCTCATCCATGAACGCATGCATATCCATGCCCCTACCATGCCACATTACCGTGCGTTACACATCACATTCTAATGATATTGATTGATATCGATTGACATTTATTCGCACAAAGCGCATAGTGGCCACTATCGAATCCGTCCACTCGATGAAGAGTTCCTCATGACATATGGTTCAGACTCCCCGACGGGACAGGCGTACCTGACCGATGCCGTCCTGTGGCTCTTGGGAACGCCCCTAGCAATCCTTGACGTACTCTACCTCGCCTATGGTGCACCGCCCATCACGCCGAACGTACCTGAGACACTTGTCGTCTGGGTTCTCGGTCTCATCGCCCTGGCTCTCCTCGCATGGAATCTCCTTTCCTCCGCCTGCGCGCACCTGGCGACGCTGCGCCATGTCCCCGATCCCCTGCGCCGGGCCGCGCACCTACTCGTCTCTCGTTTCGGCACCCGTCTCTCTCGATCCCTGCTCGCGCGGGCGGGAGCCAGCGCCCTCATTGGATCCGCCCTCGTCACATCCGTTCCACTGGGAGGTGCACTGGCCGCACCGCAGGACACGGGGCCAAGGGGTGTATCCCTGACATGGGCCGACTCCCCCGAAATCGCCGCCCACACATCCCCCGAGGCCTCCCCAACCACGAGCGCCGACGCGGAAAGCAGCACCGCTCAGGACACGGACGTCCCAGGAGCCTCACTCACCTGGGCGGACACTCCCACCTCGACGCTCGCGACGTCGCCAGGAAGCACGGAGGCAACCCCCGCCTCAGCCCCAGGACTCACGGGGACGCGCGACCCAGGCGATGCCCCATCGCCTCCCGAGGTACCCGACCCAGCACTCGCATCCTGGACCACCACCGACATGCCCGAGACGGTGACGGTCGCCCCCGGCGACTCGCTCTGGTCCATCGCCGCTTCCTTGCAGCCAGGCTCCGACGACGCACACATCACGCGCACGTGGCGGGCCATCCACGCAGCCAACTCGCACGCCATCCCCAACCCCTCACTCATCTACCCCGGACAAACCCTCACCATTCCCCAGGACCAGCCATGAGCACACACATTGCACCCAGGCCTCGTTCACTCCCCCAGCCCGCCTCCCGCGCCCGCTCGGGACCAACCCACTCTCGGCCCACCTCGTCCGCGCCGTTTCGATGGACATCACAACGCTCACTGTCGCAGGCATACCGGCCCCGCGTCGCCTGCCTGCCCGACATTGCCCCCACCCAGGCGGAGCTTCCCGATCCCAGCGCCTGGGCTGCCACGCTCGCACGCGCCATCGTTGAGGTCGTCACGGGTGCCCGCCAGGCACCCCAGCTGCGCCGGTGGCTCCTGCCCGACCTCTACACAGCCCTCACGGATATCCACCTCTCACCCTGCGCCCGAGGCGCAAGCGCGATCCACGTGCGCGTATGCTCCATCGATGCCCGGCACACCGAGGCCGCCGTCATCGTCGCCACCGCCTCGCGCATCTACGCCCTGGCCCTGCGCCTCGAGGAATACCGTGGGCGCTGGATGGCCACCGCCCTCGAACTCGCCTGAGCATCGCCGCGCAGACGATAAACGGGTGAGGGGACTCCCGCAGGAATCCCCTCACCCGTCTTCAATGCTCAGCGGCGGCGGCGCTTCTTGACGGCCGCACGGCGCTCCGCGCGATTACCGCTCGCCGACGACGAGGCCGACTCCCCCTCAGCAGAGCTGTAGCTCACGCGGCTCGGAGCCTTCTCGCGACCCACGTTACCCATAACGGAGCGGGCATGCGCCACGGCCTCGCGCGCCGCCTCAGAAGCGGCGGATTCGGCGGCGGCCACTTCCTCGACGCTGGGTTCTGCATCCTCCACAGAAGCGGACCTGGCGCTCTGCGCCGAGGCCACGGACGCGCGAGTGATCGAGCCGCCTGCCTCTTCCTCGGCGGCAGCCAGGGCGCGCTCGAACTGCTTGGCGTAGGAGAACACCTGCTGGACGGACTCCTCGCGGATACGCTCAACCATCGCCTGGAACATCTGAGCGCCCTCGTCCTTGTACTCGACGAGCGGGTCACGCTGACCCATCGCACGCAGGCCGATGCCCTCCTTCAAGTAATCCATCTCGTAGAGGTGCTCGCGCCACAGGCGGTCCACCACAGAGATGACGACGCGGCGCTCGAGCGTACGCATGGGTTCCTCGCCCAGCTGCGCCTGAGCCAGCGGGTTGGCGTTCATACGATCCTCGGTGTCCGCGTAGACAGCGTGGATATCGCCAACCAGCTCATTGACGAGGTCGTCGCGGATCAGGGAGTGCTTACCACCGTGTTCCTCCTCGACCTCCTCGATGGTGACCGACGGCGGATAGTAGCCGCGCAGGTTCTCCCACAGGGCACGAAGATCCCATTCACTGACCGGCTTGTCGGCCACGGCCTCGTCCACCAGGCCCGTGACGAGGGACTCCATGAAGGAGCGCAGCTGCGGCTCCATGTTCTCGCCCTCCAGGACCCTGCGGCGCTCGCCGTAGATGGTCTCGCGCTGACCCGTCATGACATCGTCGTACTTCAGGACGTTCTTACGGATCTCGAAATTGCGTGCCTCCACCTGGTGCTGAGCCGACTGGATAGAACGCGACACGATACGGTTCTCCAAGGGCAGGTCCTCCGGGTAGGCACCCGACGCCATGATGCGCTGGGCCATGCCCGAGTTGAACAGGCGCATCAAGTCGTCTTCCATCGACAGGTAGAAGCGGGACTCGCCCGGGTCGCCCTGACGGCCAGAGCGGCCGCGCAGCTGGTTGTCGATACGACGCGACTCGTGGCGCTCCGAACCGAGCACGTACAGGCCGCCCAGCTCACGCACCTCCTCGCGCTCAGCCTTCACGGCCTCCTCCGCGTCCTTAAGGGCCACGGGCCACGCCTCGCGGTACTCCTCCGGGTCTACCTTCGGATCCAGGCCCTCGGCGGCCAAGTTCTTCTGCGCGATGACCTCCGAGTTACCGCCCAGCATGATGTCGGTACCACGACCTGCCATGTTCGTGGCCACCGTGACCGCGCCCTTGCGACCAGCCATCGCGACGACCTCGGCCTCGCGGGCGTGCTGCTTGGCGTTAAGCACCTCGTGCGGGATGTGCTTCTTCTTGAGCATCTGCGAGAGCAACTCGGACTTTTCGACCGAGGCTGTACCGATGAGGACGGGCTGGCCGGCCTCGTGACGCTTGACAACGTCCTTGATGATCGCGTTGAGCTTGCCCTTCTCCGTCGGGTAGACAAGGTCGGGCTGGTCCTTGCGGGCCATCGGCTTGTTCGTGGGGATCGGGACGACGTCGATCTTGTAGGTCGAGGCAAACTCGGCGGCCTCGGTCTCGGCTGTACCGGTCATGCCCGAGCGCGAACCCTCGGGGTAGAGGCGGAAGTAGTTCTGCAGCGTGATCGTGGCCAGCGTCTGGTTCTCGGCCTTGATCTCCACGCCTTCCTTGGCCTCGATCGCCTGGTGCATGCCGTCGTTGTAGCGGCGGCCCGGCAGGACGCGACCCGTGTGCTCGTCAACAATGAGGACCTCACCGGCGTCCACGATGTAGTCGCGATCCCTGAAGAACAGCTCCTTCGCGCGGATCGCGTTGTTGAGGAAGCCGATCAGTGGGGTGTTCGCAGCCTCGTACAGGTTCTCCACGCCCAGCTGGTCCTCGACCTTGTCGATGCCCGGCTCCAGGATGCCGACAGTCTTCTTCTTCTCGTCGACCTCGTAGTCTTCGTCGCGCGTGAGTAGACGCGCGATGCGCGCAAACTCGATGTACCAGCGATTCAGGTCGCCGTCTGCGGGACCCGAGATGATGAGGGGGGTACGGGCCTCGTCAATGAGAATCGAGTCGACCTCATCGACGATGACGAAGGCATGGCCGCGCTGGACCATTTCCTCGGGCACCTGCGCCATGTTGTCACGCAGGTAGTCGAAGCCGAACTCGTTATTCGTACCATAGGTAATGTCGCAGGCGTACATCTCGCGGCGCTCAGCCGGCGTCTGACCCACCAGGATGCAGCCGGAGGTCAGACCCAGGAAGTTGTAGACGCGGCTCATGATGTCCGACTGGTACTTCGCCAGGTAGTCGTTGACCGTCACGACGTGCACGCCTTTTCCAGTCAGCGCACGCAGGTAGGACGGCATGGTCGCAACCAGCGTCTTACCTTCACCGGTTTTCATTTCCGCGATCTTGCCCTGGTGCAGCGCGATGCCGCCCATGACCTGAACGTGGAAGGGACGCATACGCAAGATTCGCCACGAGGCCTCACGGACCGTCGCGAAGGCCTCCACCAGGATGTCGTCCAGAGTCTCGCCCTCTTCCAGACGATCCTTGAACTCCTGAGTCTTGGCCTGCAGCTCCTCGTCCGTCAGAGCCTCAAAGTCCTCCTGCATGGCATCAACCTGCGACGCAAGCCGGTCCAGCTTGCGCAGCATGCGGCCTTCGCCCGCGCGAAGGATCTTGTCAATAATCGACACGAATAGCTCCTGACGTTCCTCGCCCGCTCCCCTGTAGAGCAAGCAGTCAAATCCACCCTTTAGTTTACGAACTAACCGCCCAAAGTGGAAACGCCCGCGCGAACATGGAGGCATTTAACGCTAACGCGCGAACACGAGGAAGCGCCCCAGGCCGTTCGGCCCGGGGCGCGCCCACATCAGTGAACCGTCAGATCGTCGTGTTCAAGCGAAGCACGCCGTACGTCCACCCGTGACGGTGGTAGACGACGCACGGCTGGTTCGTTTCCTTGTCGACGAAGAGGAAGAAGGGGTGGCCGACCATCATCATCTGATCGAGGGCCTCATCCACGCTCATCGGCGGAGCCTCGTGTACTTTCTGGCGCACGATGATGGGGGTATCGCCCCACTGCTCCTCGCGGGCTTCTCCAACCTTGAGGTCCTCCGCGCTGCGCAGAGACTTGGGGGCCTCCGGTTCGGGAGCGACTTCCTCTTCGACAACCGGTGCGACGTCGAGGATTTCGGCTTCAGCCAGGTCACGCGGGTACCTGCGGCGGTGATCCTTCACGCGATCACGCAGGCGGCGCAAGCGCTCGTAGAGCTTGCCGGCAGCAATGTCGACAGCCGCGTAGCGGTCAGCAGACTGCGCCTCCGCGCGGATGATCGGTCCCTTGCCGTAGACGGTCAGCTCGATACGCTCAGCGGTGTCGGCCTGGCGGGGGTTACGTTCGTGAGTCAGCTCGACGTCCACGCGCTGCGCGCGCGGGTAGAACTGGGTGATCTTCGAAACCTTCTCCTCCACGTATGCGCGGAAATTCGGGTGAATCTCAGCATTACGTGCGACGACGGTGATGTCCATGTGTTTCCTCCATGGTGTGCGGCGGGCATCGTTGCCCGCGGGTAGGGATTGTTCGGTGCTCGTTGCCCGAACCGTGATCTGAGCTATCACCTCCCGCACTGACGTGACAGGCGTCTGTGCCTCTCACGCTATCGAAAGTCTGTAGCCACATCATAGCACGTCGGTGACCTGCATCATGAGATAAGCCGCGGTCGGCACAGCGCCGCAACCCCGTCCAGGCGTCCCAATGCTCGCTCCATCTCGCGGATCGTCGCGCCCGTCGTGACCACGTCATCGACCGCAATAACAATCGCATCCATCGGCACAGCCACGCGCGCCCGCATCACCCCCATGCGTCCCACGACGCGTGCAGCCCCCGCCTTGCCCGACTGCGAGCCAGCACCCACGCGCAGGGTCAGCGCGTCCACGACACACACCCGCACACCGGCCGGAGCCACCGACGCCAACCCCCGCGCGACCCCGCGCGCAAGCGGCAAGGCCACCTGTCGCCCCCGCAAGCGCCTACCCCACGACGAGGGCGCTGGCACGACCCACACGCGCACCGCACCATCTCCCGAGTGTGCCCTCCCCGGCAAGGCAACCGTCGCCCCAGCGGGCACCCCCATCCCGCCCACCGCCTCCCACAGCAACGCGCCCAGGGTGGCCCCGGCCTCGTCAAGGAAAGCGCTGACATCCGTGCGAGTGGCGTGCTTGGCGGCGAGCACAATCCGGCGCAACGGCCCGGAGTAGTCACCGAGAACCACGCCGGGGATCGGGACGTACCTTCCCTCCACCGAGGTAAAGACGGGAGGGGACGAGGCCAGCGCGCGGCAGGACGGACACAGCACCTCATCCCACGCCAGGCACCCCGCGCACTGGACGGGCAGCAGCGCGCCCAGCAATCCCTGCGTCAGAGAAGCGCGGCGCGCGCCTGCCATCGGACTCACCCCGCGTAGCGCGCCGACGTCAAGGAAACCGGGGCGTTTTGCCACAGCGCACCTGATCTGAGGAGCACCTGAGCTTTCCCCGCCTCGTCCGTGCCGACGATGACGACCGAGGCCGCGGATGCCCCCGCGCTCATCGACGTCACGTGGATCGGGAGCACCACGGACGAGGGCAACCCGCCCAGAGGCATCGTCACAAGCTGATCGGCCTCGCCGGTGCCTGCCCGCACAGCGAGCGCGATGCCCGTCGACGTCGTCCATGAGGCATCGATAACGGAGCCGTCGAGGGCAACCTGTTCGAGGGAACGCACCGCGAGCGGGCGGCCGCTCAGGCCACGCTCGACGACGCCCAGCCAGGCGCTCGGCGTCGACCCGCGGATGATGAGTGCCCGCGCGCCGTCAGGAGAGATACGCACCGCGCGGATGTCGCCGGCGCTGTCCGATTCGACGCCGACGCTGAAGGCACCGTCCGCTCCCCCGCCGACGCTCAGCCATGACGCCGAGGTGGCTGGTCCCCATACCCATCCGTAGCGGTCGACCGACGGGCCGAGGGGTGCCTGGCCGGGCAGGAACGCCACGGAGGTCGCGTCCTTCTCGGCGTAGACGCCGTCGGCGCCGGTCCACGCCACGAGCGAGGAATCCACGGGCGAAACGGTCGGTGCCCAGGCGTCGGTCGCCGACGCTCGGGGAGCCATCGCAGATGAGGACACAATGCCCACGCCCGACGCGCCGGCACCCACGAGAGTGTCGAGGGAATACTGTGGCGAGGGCGGGATCGTCTCGCTGTCCAGCGTCTCCCCCGAGAGCGTCACGTTCAGCTGCGCCACATCCGCGGCCTGCTTCAGTGTTCGCGTCAGCTGCCACGCAAGGCTCGCGCGTGCCCCCTCGCTCGAAGGCATCGGCCCGTTCAGCTCCACGTTGGCCACGCCGTCGGCAACCTCCACGCCGTGGGAGGGCAGCGTCGCCCCGGCAGGAATCGCGTTCGATACCGCCGACGCGAGGGAAGGGCGAGGACCCGCGATGAGTCCTGCCAGTAAGTGGGAGGCCAAGCGCCGAGACGGGTACCAGCGCGGATCCGCGACCAAATCTGTGCCGTCGGTCGTCGGGAAGTAGAGATTCGCCAGAGAGTAGGAGGCTGTCAAAGCTGCTCGGCTAACGAGGATCATGTTCTCGGGGGCGTCGATGCGCCACTGCCCGCCCTCACGCACAAGAGTGAAGGTACGCGACACGGTCGCCCCATTCGAACGGGTGAGAACGCCCGTCGCGTCGATGCTGGCGACTCCCAGGACGGAGACGTTCACCTCCGTCTGCGAGGCTACTTCCGCTCCTGCGTTCACCGACGGCGCTGTGTCCGTGTCGTACACGAGGATCTCGGTTTCCGGCTGCCAGTCGCGCGCGGACGAGGCTGTGAGGAACAGACGGGCCGTCGCGTAGTCGTCCTGTGTGCCCGCGGCGCACGCCCGCAGGAAGTCAGTAACCAGAGTCGAGGCGTCGGAGCCATCCACGGGTCCTTCGGCGGAGAACTGAATGCCGGAGCCGTCGCGCGCGGACACATCGAAGGTGGTCGGAGCCGAGGAAGTCGGCAGGGATGCGCAGCCCGCGAGGGCCAGCGCGGTGCAGGCGACCAGAGCGAGTGCGCGTCTCATTCGTCCTCCCACAGCGTCAGAGGCCATGTGGCGATCTCGTCGCCGGGGTGTTTGGGCAGCGTCATGAGGAACGAGGCTCCCTTCCCAGGTTCGCCGTACGCCTGGAGGCGACCGCCGTGAATCGCCACGTCCTCGGTCGCGATGGCCAGGCCCAGGCCCGTGCCGCCGGTCGTGCGTGCGCGTGCGGTGTCGGCTCGGTAGAAGCGGTCGAACACGTGGTCGGCGACCTCCTGGGTCATGCCGACGCCCCGGTCGCGTACGCGGCAGGCCACGTCGGTGTCACTCGTAGCCACGGTGATCGTCACGTCTGTCCCATCGGCGTGTTCGATCGCGTTGACGACCAGGTTGCGGATGACGCGTTCGATGCGGCGCTCGTCGATCTCGGCGGCGGCGCGGCTGGGGGCATCGATTATCACCGCGACGCCCTGCCGCTGCGCCAGTTCCGCGCAGCCTTCCACGACGCGGGTGACGATGGGGCGCAAGTCGTGTTCTTCGGCATCGAGCAGGGCGCTCGCCGCATCGTAGCGTGAAATTTCGAGGAGGTCGGCGAGCATCTGCTCCATGCGTTCAGTCTGGTCGTGCAGCAGCTCAGCGGAGCGGCGCGCGTGGGCGGGCAGGTCATCGCGGTTGTCCCACACGATCTCTTCGGCCATGCGGATCGTGGTCAGCGGGGTGCGCAGCTCGTGGGAGACGTCGGAGACGAAGCGCTGCTGGAGCTTGGCCAGCTCGTCGTAGCGGGTGATTGTGTCCTGGAGGGAGGAGGTCATCGCGTTGAAGGCCCGTCCCAGGGCCGCCATTTCGTCGGCACCGTGCACCTCGACGCGCACGTCCAGGTCTCCTTCCGCCGCCTTGGTGGCCGCGTGGACGGTCAGGCGCACCGGGAGGAGGAGGCGATGGAGCAGGGCGAACACGCCGATCGGCAGTGCCAGGATGATCGGCAGGGAGGTCAGGGCGAGCACGCGTAGAACGACGTCGACCTGGCTCTGGTCGGCTTCCAGCGAGTAGAGGATGTAGAGCTCGTGCGCGCCCGCGCGCGGCAACTGCACCTGAGTGCCCACGAGAATGCCGGGCGAGACCTTGTCGGTAGTGGAGGCCCGGATGGCCACCGACTGCCACTGGGCACCGCCCCCAGCCACGGCCTCGCGCATCTGGGGCGTGATGAGGCCGCGCATCTGCTCGTCCTCGACCTGGTTGATACGCAGCGAGGCCGTGGATCCCTCCGCTCGCAGCAGCGCCACGTTGGTCGCGCCAGCGCCGGCGGCGGAGGCTTTCAGCGAGGCCAAGGCGCCGCGCGCGGATTCCTGGACTTGGTCGGGGGACGTGGCCGTCGAGGAGGAGAACACCGACTGAGCCGAGGAGAAACGCAGTGAGGCGTCGGCGAGGATCGCATCCCGGCGCGTCTCGAACATGGAGGTGCGCAGCTGGGAGGCAACAATGACACCGAAGACGAGGAGGATCACCAGCGCGGCGGCCGTGATGGCCAGTGCGAGCTTAGCCGACAGGGAGTGACGGATGCGGTGGACGAGCTGCGTTGAGCGCAGGGACTTCCATGGCCTCGAAGTCGTGATGGTACGAACGAAGCGCGCCGCGCGGTGGCTACGCACCCGTGCCGGCACGGTACCCAACCCCGCGGACGGTCACGACCAGCTCGGGCTTTTCAGGATCGCGTTCGATCTTGGAACGCAGACGCTGGACGTGAACGTTCACCAGTCTGGTGTCGGCGGCGTGCCGGTATCCCCACACCTGCTCGAGGAGTTCCTCGCGGGAGAAGACCTTCCACGGGGAGCGCGCCAGCGTTGCCAGGAGATCGAACTCGAGAGGCGTCAGGGCGATCATGCGCCCGTCGCGTTTCACGATGTGTCCAGCCACGTCGATGGTGAGGTCCTGCAATGTCAGCCCCTCGTCGACCTGCGAGTCCTCGCGGCCGCGCAGGCGTGCGCGCACGCGCGCCACGAGTTCCTTGGGCTTGAAGGGCTTAGGCACATAGTCGTCCGCGCCGGCTTCGAGCCCCGTCACCACGTCTGCGGTATCAGAGCGTGCGGTCAGCATCACGATCGGGGCGTCGGAGACGCGACGAATCGCCCGGCACACGTCGAAGCCGTCCATGCCGGGAAGCATGACGTCGAGGAGGACCAGGTCTGGATTGTGCTCCTGAAACTGAGAGAGAGCCTGGGACCCATCGGAACAAAAGACGACGCGATAGCCATCGTTCTCGAGGACGATGCCGATCATCTCGGCCAGGGCGACGTCGTCGTCGACGACGAGGATGCACGAACTCATAGTCAAGATAGTGTCACGAATCGGTCACGGGTGCAGAAGATTCCATCGGCGGCACGAGCGTTTCTCACTGTCATAAGGTTTCGCACGTTGCGCACCTATGGCAGGATTGAGATCAGGACAACACAGGCAACCTGGAGGTATTGATGAGTTCCCCGTGGACCTCACCCGATCCGACCCAGTACGATCTGGGGCACGCGGACGCTGTTCCACCCCAGAACGGGCAGGCTGCGCAGGCGCCCCAGCCCGCTTACCCGGGTCCCTCCGGCCAGCCCGCCTTCGCGCCGCCCGGCGCAGGCCCCGCAGGCGTGGCCGCTCCCCAGCCCGCATACGCGGCCCCCGACACACCGGGTAACAGCGCTCCCACCGCATCCGGTTACAGCCAGGCAAGCACGTGGAGCTGGGCTCCCAAACCCGGCATCATCCCGCTGCGCCCACTCACCCTCACCGACCTGTTCTCCGGATCATTTTCCGCACTGCGCAAGAACCCCTCGGTACTGTTCGGCTTCACGATCATCGTCATGACTGTCGTGGCGCTGCTCAGCCTGGCGGGAACCATGCTGCCGCTGTTCTCTTTCACGTCGTTGATGAGCAACGATCTGGACCCGCAGGCCTCCTCCAAGGCCCTACTCGACTCCGCCTATCTGTCCGTCGTGTCAACGATCGTCGGCTACATCGCGCTTCTTGCTGGCTCTTTCCTGGCGGGTACCGTGCTCGACGGGGTCCTCTCGGTAGCCGTCTCGCAGCTCGTCATCGGCAAGAAAATCACGTTCAAGCAGTCGTGGGCGCTCGTCAAACCTCGACTCTGGTCGATGCTGGGGGCCTCGTTCCTCTCGATGCTCGCGGTCGGGAGTCCCCTGCTGGTCTTGGTCATCTTATTCTTCATGTCGCTGTACAGTTGGCCCGGCTCGGATGCATTCTTCAGTTTGTTTGGCCTGTTGCTTGCTCTGGCGCTTCCCGTGGTCCTGGTGAGCTACGTCATCAGTATCCGTTTCCTGTACGCACCGATTTGCGCTGTGCTGGAGGAGAAGGGACCCATCGAGGCCGTTAAGCGTTCGTGGGCGCTGACCTCCGGGTCGTTCTGGGTGACTCTGGGCAGAGTGATCCTGATCAACGTGGTGGTCGGTTTCATCGCGGGCTTGATCGTTCAGATCATCGGCATTATTGCCGTGATTTTCGTGTTCACGATCCTCGGGGATCCGTCCTCGGATCCAAGCAACGTGTGGTCGACGATCATGCTGTACGGAGTGATCTCGGCTCTCCAGATGCTCGCCTACTCACTCGTGGTCCCCATCCTGGCGGCGTACCAGACCCTCATGTACGTGGACGAGAAGATCCGCAAGGAGAATTTCGCGCCCCTCCTCGCCCACGCAAGCCAGGGCTAGGCGGTGTCGGCTGTGTTCGCGTGCGATCCTCCCCTGACGCCCGACGAGGGCGAGGCTCAGTCGTGGCTGAGCGAAGAACTCGCGCGCTCCGTTTACAACACCGATTCGAGCGGTTTTAAGCGTCTCCTCCAATCCGCCTTCACCAAGCTCGCGAACGCGTTCACCTGGCATGAGGTCGACACTCCGCCGATGTCCCTGATCCTGGTGATCCTCGCGATCATTATCATCGCGGCCATCCTGATCGCAGTGATCCTCAACCCGATCCGGTTGCGGATTCGCGCATCCCACTCGGTGTTCGAGGTGGAGGCCACCGAGGAGGATATTCGTCGGTGCTTCGACGAGGCCGTGGCTGCCGAGGATTGGAACCTCGCCTATGTGTGGGCCTACCGTCTGATGGTCGTTGGGTTGGATGAGTGTGAGGTTGTCTCGGCGACGCCGGGCTTGACGGCACGCGAAGCTGCGGTTGCCGCAACGCGCGTCGTTCCCGATCAGGGGACCGCACTCGGCCATCACGCACGGACGTTCGACCGCGTGCGCTACGGGCATTCGTCTGTTGCCGAGCAGGACGTCAACGCGCTGCGCGAGCTGACACCCATTTTGTTGGCTCAGTGCCGAAAGGCGCAGGATCACGCATGAAAGCCACGTCGACTCACGTTGTGACGCCCACGGCGCGCGAGCGCGCGAGTGCAGCGCGCCCCGCGCTCTTGATTATCGCCTTCGTGATCCTTGTTTTCTTCGGGCTCGCCGCGTTGCCTGACGGACGTATGAACGCCGTCCCCGTCGGCATTCGCAACCCAACGGGCGACGGCGCTCGAGCCCTCGCGCAGGTTCTCAAGAAGCATGGGGTCTCGGTGCGTGAAGTGACCGCGAAGCAGGCGGCAACGGTGGGCGAGGATACGACGCTCGTCGTTGTCTTCCCGTCCCGCATGTCGCCCACCATCGAGCAGGATGTGGAGACGCGCGCCAACGTTGTCTACATCGGCCTGGAGGAAGAATTTGGGAGTTCACCCGCCTATTTAGACGGACTGTCCGGTGATCGCGGGCCTGCGGGCAGCACGAAGGTCGCACCGGCTTGCGCGTCGGAGATCGCGGGACAGGCCGCGGAGATCATCCCGTCCCGGTACTCCGTGTCCGGCGCGGGTGCCAACTGGCAGATGTGTTTCACGTCGGACGGTGAGACCTACGCGTACGCCGAACGAATCCAAGATGGCCGATTCCGCGCCGTCATCCCGGATTCGGTGCGGGTGCGTAACCGAGGGATCCTGGAGGCAGGCAACGCCGCTCTCGCGCTCAACGCAATCGGGCGGACCCCGAAGGTCGCCTGGTATATCGCATCCCGCACCGACGGCATGTCGCTAGCCAAGACCACGCCGACACAGTCCCCCTACCTCGCCCCCGCGTTCCTCACCGTTGCGGGTTCTCTTGCACTCCTCGCCCTGGCTTTCGGCAGGAGGCTTGGTCCCTTGACGCCCGAGCGTCTGCCCGTCGAGGTGCCCGCCGCCGAGACCCTCATCGGCAAAGCACGTCTCCTACGCACGCAGCGTGCATACGGGCACGCGGCGTCGGCTCTACGCAGTGCGTGCGCCTCGCGCATCGCTTCGTCGCTGGGAGTTTCTACCAGCGCGGATCGCAACGCCCTCACGCAGGCGTTCACGCTTCGAGGCCTGCCCCCCTCCCGCTACGAGGCACTCCTGTGGGGTCCGCCCCCAGTCAACGAAGCAGCCCTCGTCCAACTCGCCAACGACCTCGACGCCTTTGAGAAGGAGATCCGTCATGACTAACCCCGTCCCCGGCCCCCGCCAGCCCTACGGCCCCGCGGGTGGCACGCCCACGTCGGGTTCTCCGACGCCGTCTGCTCCTTCCGGCACCTACCCGCCCCAGGGATCCCCGGCCTCGTACCCCGCCCCGACGGGAGTCCCCGTGTCGGCTGCGCGCGCGGGCGGACCCGTCTCGTACGCCGCCCCCACGGGCGAAGGCTGGTCGGGCCGATCCCTCAGCAGCTCCGAGAAGAACACCCAGGAGGCCCTCCTGGCCCTCAAGGCTGAAATCGGCAAGGCCGTCATCGGTCAGGACGCTGCGGTCACCGGTCTCATCGTCGGACTCGTCGCCGGCGGGCATGCCCTGCTCGAGGGCGTGCCGGGCGTGGCCAAGACGCTCCTCGTGCGAACGCTGGCGCGCGCGCTCGACGTCAACATGGCGCGCATCCAGTTCACCCCCGACCTCATGCCTGCCGATATCACCGGCTCCATGATTTGGGACGCGGGCCGCTCCGAGTTCGTTTTCCGTGAGGGGCCGGTGTTTACGAACCTGCTCCTCGCCGACGAAATCAACCGAACGCCTCCCAAGACCCAGTCGGCGCTCCTGGAGTCCATGGAAGAACACACGGTTTCCATCGACGGTGCAACCCGCACGCTGCCTGAACCCTTCATGGTCATCGCTACTCAGAACCCCGTCGAATACGAGGGAACCTACCCCCTTCCCGAGGCGCAGCTAGATCGCTTCCTCCTCAAGCTTGAACTGCCCCTACCCTCGCGCGAGGCCGAAATCGACATCATCGCCCGCCACCAGGCTGGCTTCGACCCCCGCTCTCTGGTGGAGGCCGGGATCCGCCCGGTCGCCGGTGCCGCTGACCTCCACGCGGCCCGCGAGGCCGCCGCGCGCGTGGAAGTGGCTCCCGCGGTCATGGCCTACCTCGTCGACATCTGCCGGGCGACCCGCACGTCCCCCGCTGTCCGCCTGGGCGTATCCCCACGTGGTGCGACCGCCCTCCTACGCACCTCGCGCGTGTGGGCTTTCCTCCAGGGCCGCGGCTTCGTCACCCCCGACGACGTCAAGACGATGGCTCCCTCGACCCTCGCGCACCGTCTCGGGCTGCGCGCCGAGGCGAACCTCGAGGGCATTACCGCGGTCAACGTGATCTCGGGTGTTCTCGCCGCGACCCCGGTCCCCCGCTGAGGCGACCCGTGATCGTCTCAGTGCGCAGCGCGCTCCTCGTTCTCGCCGGACTCATTCCCCTCGCGTTCGCCCCCTCGCGGGCGTTCGCGTGGACATGGTTCGGTCTCGTCGTCGCGGCGTGCATCCTCGACGCACTCGGTGCTCCCTCCCCGCGTACTCTGCGCCTGACGCGCGAGGTGACCGGGCCGATCCGAGCCGACCAGACGACCGAAGCGACGCTGCGTCTGTCCAACACTACGAAACGGCCGATGACCCTGGACGTGCGCGACGCGTGGCCGCCGTCCTTGCACCCCGCCCCGCCGCGCCGTCGCGTACGCATTGGAGCACGCTCGTCTCAGAAAATCGTCACGATCCTGGCCCCCACGCGCCGCGGCACGCGCCACGCGGACGTCGTCACCATCCGCTCCTGGGGGCCGCTGCACCTGGGCGCGCGCCAGGTCTCACTCAAGGCTCCACTCACCCTGTCGGTCCTGCCGGAATTCAAGGCGCGTGTCCTGCTGCCCTCGCGCCTGGCGCGCCTGCACGAACTGGAAGGCACCACACCGACGACGCTGCGCGGAGCCGGCACCGAGTTCGATTCCCTGCGCGCCTACGTCGAGGGCGACGACCCGCGCGACATCGACTGGCGGGCATCCGCCCGCTCCCCCGAACTCATGGTTCGCCAGTGGCGCCCCGAACGCGACCGCCATGTCGTGATCGTCGTTGACTGCGGACGCGCCTCCTCCGCGCTGCTGGGAGCACCGGTGCGCATGGAGGTCGACTCCATCGCACTTGGGTGCGCGCCCCGCCTGGATTCTGCCATCGAAACGGCTCTGCTCCTCGCCGCCCTGGCTGATCGCGCGGGCGATAAGGTGCACGTCCTGGCCGTGGACTCGCGCGTGCGCGCCCGCGTGTCCGGCGTGCGCGGCGCGAAAATCATTGAGTCACTCGCGCACGCCTTTACGGATATTTCGCCGCGCCTCGACGTCACCGACTGGACCGAGGCCGCGGCAGCGGTCGAGCAAACCGTCCGTCATCCCGCCTTCGTCGTCCTCGCCACGAAAATCCCGCCCGCCGGCATGGAAACCGAATTTACGGACGCGGTAGCGCGCCTCGCCGAGCGCCACACGGTGCTCGTCGCGTCAGCCACCGACCCCGACGAGCTGAGGGCCAGGAGCGGTCGAAGCGACGCCGAAGAAGTTTTCCTGGCTGCCTCTGCCGCGCTCGCCGAACGCGCCGACGAGGCCGGGGCAGCAGACGTGCGTCTCGCCGGTGCCTTGACCCTCCAGGCGTCCGCAGACCTGCTACCCGCACGTACGGCCGACCGCTACATTGATCTCAAGAAGAGCGGTCGACTCTAAGCCCGAGCGTCACCGAGCGGCTGCACCCGCGCGACCGTGGCCTCGTCCCTGGGACACGGGGACGAGGCCTCGCCGTCCGTTCACCCAGCGACCGGCTGGTAGTAGCCCGCGTCGATGCCCACATCCGCGCTGGCACCGGCCCGGTGCGCTCGCCGCCCCAGGATCAGGATGTACCCCCACGTCGCCGCGGTCAGCGCCACTCCAAGGCCAATCTTCACGGCGTCCGGCACGACATACGAGGGCGTCACAAACCCCTCCAGGAAGCCTGAGCCAGCCAGGAGGATCGCGCATCCCACCGCTACCGTCATCGCTTCACGCGCGGCCTTCCCCACGGCTTGGAACCTCGTCATGGCACCCGGCACAAGCAGCGCCCAGAAAATCCTGAGTCCCGCAGCGACCGAGATAAACACAGCCGTCAGCTCAGGCAGACCATGCGGCAAAATGAAGCGGAAGAAGTGCCACACGCCCCCATACTCGAACACCACCGCAGCCGACGTGCCCAACGAGGTGGCGTTTTGCCACAGAACCCACAGCGGATACACGCCCGTAATGCCAGAGATGATCGACTGGAAGGCAATCCAGGCGTTGTTCGCCCACACGGACATGCCGAACTCCAGGTGCGTGTCCTGATGGTAGTAGAAGACAAACGATTGCTTGGCGTAGGTCCTCAGCATCTCGGGGCTGCCCAGCTCGTTCACGGCCTCAGGAGTCGTCATCAGATAGTGCACCTGGATCGCACACAGAGCGATGAACGCCGTCATGACGCCCAGGATCACCCACCGGATCCGATAGAGCGCCAGAGGCAGGGAGACGACGAAGAACGTCGCGATCACGCGGCCCGTGAGTCCCCCGGTACCCGCCAGGCGCCCGCGGGCCGCCGAGAGGAGCCGGGAAAGCTCCGCGATCACATCGGGGTCGGGGCTGTGCGTGCGCACCCGCGCCAGGTCAGTGGTCGCTGATCGATAGAGCCGATCAAGCTCGTCAATATCCGTGCCACTCAACGTACGCTGACGAGTCAGTTCGTCGAGGCGCTTCCACTCGTCTTTTCCGCTTACCCGCAGCACATCGATGTCCATTGGACTAGCGTGTCACATATGAGCGCGCAACGCAGTCAGTCGGACACCCTTCAGGACGATTACGTCCGCACCGGCGAGGCGGTGAGCCTCGACGTCACGCCTGCCTCCCCCATGGAGCGCTTCGCCGCTGCCGTCTTCGATGCGACCGTGTACATGGGAAGCGCATTTCTGCTCCTCGCGCTGACCGCACGGTCGTGGGGCACGATGTCCTATTCGTCCCTGCGCGTCTTCTTCATCGCCGTGATCGCGAGCGTCACGTTCTTCGTTCCACTCGCCATCGAGATCGCGACCCATGGCCGATCGCTGGGCAAGTGGGCGCTGAACCTACGCGTCGTACGCGACGACGGCGGCCCTGTGACTGCCCGCCACAGCGCGGTCCGAGTCGGGGCCGGAGTCATCGAAAATTGGATGTTGGCGGGCGGCCTCGCCTTCGCGGCGGAAATGCTCAACGCGAAAGGCAAACGCCTGGGCGATCTCGCAGCGGGAACGATGGTGTGTTCGCAGGGCGCATCGGTGTTCTACCCGCCGCTCATCATGCCTCCGGGTCTTGAACAGTGGGGGGCAACCGCGACGATTCTGCCCCTCGACGATGCACTCGTCGCCGAGGCGCGCGCCTTCCTCGGGACGAACAGGGGCCTCAACCCGGTTCTGAGGGAACAGGTCGCCACTTCCCTCGCGGACCGCTTGTCCGCGCGCGTCCAGACTCCACTGCCTGAAGGGCTCCACCCTGAGCTTGTGATTGCCGCCGTGCTGGTTGCCCGCAGGGATCGAGTGTGGACGCGCGAGGTCGAGCGCCGCGCCCGCGGACGGCAGCGTTTCCACGAGGCCACGCAGGCACGCTTTGGCCTCTAGGGTTCAGTCGTCGCTTGCACCGTCCTTGCCGTTGACGACGGTGAACTGAGCGCGCCTTCGCGCGTAGGGGCTGGAGGGGTCCAGGGGACTGGACGTGTCAGGCCTTCCCACCGAACGTGCGGGGTTGAAAGGACCGCTACGCGTCGAACGCTTCTCGGAGGACGAGGCCGGGGCGTATTTCGTTTCTTGCGCAACCCTGCGCACGGCGTCGACGAGGGCGGCCAGATCGTCGACCGAGGGCGGAGCCGGCTCAAAGTTGGTGGCCAGGCGTACGACCTGCCACCCGAGGGGTGCCTTGAGGTTCTGGGCGTGTTCGTCGCACAGATCGTAGGAATTGGGGTCGGCGACGGTGGCGAGCGGGCCGACGACGACCGTCGAGTCACGGTAGTCGTAGGTCAGGGTAGCGACGGCGACGGCAGAGCAGCCGGGCTTTGAGCAGTGTCGTTGGGCAATCACGCACCTAAGAGTACGACACTCTGTGCCCGTATCGCGCGCTCCAGCACGCCATAGTTTTACCCTGGTGGGGTGTTTCCGACTAGACGTCATGTCATGAGCCGCGACCGCCATGGTCGGGGTCCCCGCGGACCCCTCTTTTTCCCGGGGACGCCGGCGTGGCGTACACGGCGAGAGGACTTCGATCTCATGGTCGCGGACCTCGTCAGCGAGCTGATCGGCCGCTGGCCGCAGGTGGCGACAATCGAATTCGCCGTGGAGGATGTTCCCCCGTCAAATCCGGCAGCGTGGGAATCGCATAACGTGGTCGTGGCCCGTATTTTTCCGGCGGATCGACGCCGTGGCCTGCGTGATCGGATCGTCGTCTATCGGCTGCCGATCATCCTGCGTTGCCCACCCGAAGAGGTGGGCACGATGACCAGGCAAGTTCTCGTGGAACGTATCAGCCATATCCTGGCGCTGCCGCCAGACGAGATCGACGACGCGATGCGTTGACGGCGCGCAGGCACCCTGTCGTTCACTGGCACGCGCGAGCGCCACGTGCGGGCATCCGCACCTCAGTTGACGGTGCGGATGGATCCGGAAACAGCGCTGATACCCTCGGTACCGACGTTCCACGTGGTCGTCATGCGGCCCACGGCGGTGTCTGCGGAGATGACGACGGCGGCCTGGATCGGCATGGGCGCGCTCACCTGTCCGGCTGCCTCGGGCAGCTCAACCAGGGTCGGAACGCCGGGTGCCAGGTAGAGGGTACGACCACCGAGCGTGACGGGGATGGCGCCAGGACTCGATGCGCTGACGCCGGTGGACTGCGCGTCACCCGCGTCACCGGTCGCCGTGGGACTCGGCGAGGGGGAAGCCCAGATGTTAGGGGTCGTCGTGGGCGTGGGAACGGCCGACTGCTCGCCGTCGCCGTTCTCCTGAGCCACGGCCTCGTCACCGTCTGTGACAGGCGCATAGAGCAGGAGGCTCGCGTGCGTCGAGCTGACACCGGACTCGGTCTCGAGCGATGTCTGGCGGATTGGTTTCGTCGACAGGACCGAAGAAGCCATGGTTTCCAGCGACGCGCGGCCCGGAATCGGAGCCTGCGTCAGAAGAGTGGCGGGTGCGGCGCTGGAACGCATAATCCACGCATTGGCACGCTCCGCCCACGGGGCACCGAGCGTGATCGTGGTCGTCTGCGCAACCACCTCGCGATCAGAACTGACGATCAGGGCAATTGGAGTGGAATCCTTCGAAGCACCATCGAGAGGCATCTCCAAGGTTGACCCCGCGGCGACGGTGGCATTGCCACCGCCCAGGGGATGTACGCCCGTCGAATCTGCAACCGACACGCTCACATGCGCATCCCCGGAGGGCGACACCAGGCGCAGCAGCGACGTGCCCTTGGGGTCAACGCCGAGGATCGTCTGCGTCGTCGCGGGGGCAATCGCGGAGGCCAACATCGTGCCCTGGGGAACCTCCCCGTTCATGAGGGACGCCTGAGCCCAAGCACTGACCCCTCCCCCGTCGGCCTGCACGTGGACGGCCAGGGAGTTTTCATCGGGGAACCAGCCTGCCAGCAGGACAGATACCGACGAGTTGGCGGCAACCGTCACCTGACGCGGAGCCGCATTGAGCGGACCGAACGCCCCGTACCCATCGACACTGACGACCGAAGCCGTCGGGCCGGGATTGGACAGGATGAGGACCATGTCAGCACCCGACGTGGTCGCGCCGACCGCGATCCACTGGGAGGTGCGGGGGGCCGCGCAGCCGACGGCACTGAGTCCTGCGAGTTCACCGCCACCCTGGCCGACAAGCGTCAGGCCCGTCGGGATGACGCCGCCGGTACCCGTGATCGAGGCCGGCGCGGGCGTGATCGGAGCGGACGAGAGGGACGACCACGTGGCGGCCGTCGCGACATGGCTGGTGTTGAAGGGGTCCACGAGCGCCGTCGGACAGGCGAGCTGTACCTGTGAGGGGTGCGCGCTCTGCGCGGTGCCATCGACGCTCGCGGGAGCAGACCCGACGAGCAGGGATCCGGTGGCCAGCGCGGCAGCCGCAATCCCGGCAACACCGAGCGCGCCCAGGGTGGCGGTCCGGGGCGTTGTCATCTCTTCCTCCACACGGATAGGGCGCTGGCGGCCACAACCACCAGGCAGATGCCCGCGCCGACGCGCCACGGAATGATCCACCAGGCATTGTAGGTCACTGTCAGGTGACCAGCGGCGGGCATGTCGAAGGCTTGAGCCCATCCGTCGACCGGGTCGGTGGGCGTCAGGGCCACGCCGTCGACGCTGGCGTGCCAGCCGGAGTCCGCGCGCTCGGCCAGAATGAGGGTGCCAGACGCGTCGACGTTGCCGTCTACGCGCAGCTGCGAGGAACCAACGTCGGTGGTGATGCCGCCGGAGGATTCGACGCGCACGCGCGAAGGCTTGATCGCGCCCGGGCGCACGCGCCACACAATACCGCTGTTGGTGTTTCCGATCTTCTCGAGGCCGCCCGCGCGGTCGAGTCCGAACGCGAGCGCCTGTGCACCGCTGGCACCGTAGGGCACAAGAATCGTGTCAACATCGTGGGCGGCGAGCGCCGCAACGGTCGCGTCGTCGGGGTAGACGACCAGGGTGTACGCGGCCTGCGCGAGCGAAGCCGTAGCGGGATCGTCAAGAGTCCCGGTGATCGAACCTGCACGGGCACGAGACAGCGCGAGCGCCCGCACGGTCGGCGAGGCATCCGTCAGGGATTGCCCGTTCCCTCGCCACAGGGCGGCGTCGACGGTGCCATTCGTGGGGTCGCCGTCGAGGACGAGGACGCGTCCGGCACGAGACGAACGCTGCGCTTGGGAACCGACCGCAGAGATGATGGGTGTCGCGACCGGCGAGACCGTCTCACGCTGGGCGAGCGCGTAGGTCGGAGTATCGGAGGCGTCTCCTCGGATCGCGAACGAGACCGCCGACTGGGTGGCACCGATGCCGACGAGGATCAGGGCGAGAAGGGTTGCGCCTCCCCGCCGGAGAACAGAAACCGAGGCATCCCACGCGAGGCGCTCGCCGTCCTCGTCCTTCATCGGCGCGATGAGCTGGCTAGCGGCGAGCAGGAGCAGTCCGAAGGACACCGAGAAGGCGGGGGATGTCCAGGCTGAGGCGACGAGGGCACCATCGAGTCCGACCCCGACGTGCGAGGCTGTCCACCCACACAGCGCGGCAACGAGCGCGGCGCTCAGCGCCGTCACGAGGGCGGTCGTGCGATGACGCGCGACTGCCAGGAGAGCAAGGAGTGCGACACCTCCACCAAGGACGCCGGAAGCGATCAGATCGAGTGTGCTCTGGGGGGCAGCCGGCGTTCCAAGGAAAGCGAGCCACGAGGACGCGCGAGTGTACGCGTGGACCCCACCGGTCGTCGAGGTCAGGGCCGCCCACGCCGACGGATGAACAAGAATGCTCAAGTAGGTAGGAGCGACGACCACAGCCGCGGGCAGGGCGACGATGCTCCGTCGGCGCGAGCGCCACATGAGCGCCACGACGCTCAGGGGCAGAGTCCATAGGGCACAGCAGGCTAGGACGAGGACGGCCAGACCCGCGCAGCCCGCGTTCACGCCGCGTGGATTGGTCGGCGCGGCCTCGACACCGGAGGCACTCGCGACCATAAGGGGTGCGGCGGCAGACACGCAGTAGGCGACCAGAATCGGCAGGGCAACGTGCGCGAGGGTTCCGGCCAGGACCCCGTGTGCCGCACTCATGAGCAGGGCCGGGGACAGCGCCCACGCGAGGGACACGAGGAAGCGCACGCGCAGCGAGGTCGTGAGGCAACGGGTGGGCACCCATGCGGCCATCGCGGCAAGCGGCGATGACGCGACGAGCAGGAAAGTCGCCACCGCACCTGGCGTGACTCCCAGAGGCGCGACGGGAGCGCTGAACAGCGCCATAAGGATGGTCAGCGGATCGGCTCCCCCGGCGTATCCATCACCGCCGGGAATCCACCCGGCCCACGCGGCGCTCCACAGATCCCACCACGAGGCGGGCAGGGAGACCCAGGCTCCGCCGACGAGTCCAGATGCGGCACCCCACCATTGGAGACCCGCAATCACCGAGGTCACAATGAGGAGTGCCAGCCCGGTCGACGCGGATCGGATCCGGTAGCTGCGCATGGAAGCGACGACCAGGGGATCGATACGTTCGCCGTTGTCATCCTCTTCGTCACCCGCGGGTTCTTTGCGCAGGGACGCGGGCGTGATCTCAAGGGCACGCAGCGAGGAACGCGGCACCGTACGCGACTGCGCGGCGCGAGCCCTGCCAGCGAGAAGACGCGGCGTCGCAGCCATGAGAGAGAGCAGCGCGGCAATTTCAGGCAGAGCCAGGGTGGCTCGCCCGGTGACGAAGCGCCCCAGGGCACGCGCGGGAGTCCACAGGAGAAGCCACAGGGCAAGGAACGGAAGAGCGAGAGCGGGCACGGCCTTGCACCAGTTGTACATCTGGGCGGCGCGACGCCGACGGAACGACTTGGCCTGCGCCGAGACGAGCCGAGCCACAGCCTCGGGACTATCAGCGTCCTCCCACAGAGTCGAGGCCTGGGTCGGGTCGATCCCGGGAGTCATCGACGTGCGGGCATGGCGCACGCGAGCTCGGGGAGCCACGATGACGCGATACCCGGCCAGGTGAAGGCGTCGACCCATATCGAGGCCGTCGCCGAAGGGGCCTAGAGCGGGGTCGAATCCACCGATGGTGTCATACGCCTCGGCGCGCAGGAACATACCCGCCGTACCGACGCCGAGGACGTCGGTCGTGCCGTCATACTGGCCCTGATCAATCTCATCGTCGCCGATACGCTCCAGGCGACGCGCACTTGCCGTCGCAAAGATACCCAGTTCCAGCAGGCGCGAGCCGTCCCACGACAGCTGTTTAACGCCGACGGCACCCACGGTCTTGCCGACGAGACCCGCCTGAACGAGTTCGCTCAAACACTCCGGCTCGGGGGCGCAGTCATCGTGAAGGATCCACCACCAGGGTTCGGAAGCGAAGGGGGCACCTTGAGCGTAGGCACGGCGGATCGCGTCACCCAGATTACGCGCGCGTCCGACGCGCACGAGTTCGGCCCCACGGGGGACGCGGTCAGCGGGAAACGGTGTGACACGACGGCCTGCAACGTCGATGATGGTAAGCGAACGCGGGGCCATCGTTTGATTCTCGATGGCCCGCAGAACGGACTGAGTGAGCGGCGCGTCCCCCCTGGTGACAAGGATCGCGCCGACGGCACGCGAAGCGGGACTCAACCGGCCATACGGCGCAAGCGCCGCCTCTCGCGTTCCGACATGCCACCCCAAATGCCGAAACGCTCATCGTTAGCGAGGGCATACTCGAGGCAATCTTCGCGAACCTGGCAGGCCTGACAAACTGCCTTGGCTTCGCGAGTGGAGCCGCCCTTCTCGGGGAAGAAAGCTTCGGGATCCGTCTGGGCACACAGCGCGTGCTGCTGCCACGCAAGGGGGCCGTCGATGCGGGCGTACAGCACCGCGTCGGCGTCCTCGGACCACTCGAGAGGTCCGTCACCGAAGATGTTCCACATTGCGGGAGCTCCTTATAACGAATCGATCAATACGAGAATTACACGCGTGTCAATGCAGGAAGTCAAGCTGTTTCGCGTTATTGAGACCTCAAGAGTAGCACCTGACCCGCCGGTAAATGCTTACAGTTTTGTAACGACTTCACAGTTACCTGTTAAACGGAAAGCGTGGGACCTTCGATATACTCACGACTATGGGGAATTCTTCTGAATTTAATGTGACCAGGCTCTCTTCACTTATCGACGTGGTTAACGCATGGTCAGGGCCTGCGCTGACTCAATATGGCCAGGTGCGAGTCGAGCTGGGCGGCCCCGTGGTCGCCCGCTGGCTCTCCAAGGTAGCTAATTACTTAACAACTGAAATCGCTGCTGACCTCTTCGGTTCAGGTGAACCAACACCGGCCCGTATCTACACGTCCCTCCAGCCGTGGCAGGATGTCCTCTGGCAGATCGCGGCCAGGGCCATGGGCTGGGAGCACCTCGATACGCGTCGCCCACTGCCCGGAGACCTCCTGGTGACAAACTCTCTGAACGACGAGGCAAACACCGCCCTCGAGAGCGGTGCTCACGTGTTGGCTCAGGCACCCACGTACCTGTCCTTCGCATGGAATGGCGAACTCGGTGGCGCCATGGATGCTCTCGCAGAAATCGCGGCGGCACCCGACGCCCTGGTCGTCGACACTCCCCCGACGCTCCAGGCTGCACGCGACGAGGCCCTGGCTGGGTTGCGTCCACCCGCTGACCTGCACGGACAACGCGTGGCGCTACTCTGGGAGGCTCGCACGGGTGCTGGACAGGTGCTCGATCAGTGGATGGCGGGGCGCTCGGTCGTAATCATTGACCCGACATACGTGTCACCCCGGGAGCTTCCACAGATTCTGACCACCGAGGCCGTCGACGCCGGATTGGTCGTCTACTCACGCTAAAGGGAGCGCAGCGCGGCCGCTCACTCACTTACCAGACGCGCAGAAAACGAGCGGCCGCGAGCTTCATGCCCTCGGTGCGGTCGCGCCGAATCTGTGGCCAGCGCAGAGCGAAGCGCAGGCGGGCCCACTGGCTGTCGGCCTCAAGCTCGCGCAGGATCGTGGTCAGTTCGATGCGACGCGGGGCATCGAAAGTGCCCACCTGCAGTGCGGCACGAGCGATCAGGATGAACTGGTTGCGGTAGAAGCCGTTGCGCAGCTTCGCCATGCGGGCGTCGCGCGCACCAGCCCCAGAATTCGCACCCTGGACGTTCGCGCTGTGCTGACGATACTCCAGCGTCGGTTCCTCCCCGATCACCCACGTCAGCCCAATCGCGCGGGCGAGCGCGTACACGTACCAGTCGTGCACGCCGATCTGCGAATAGTCCAGGCGCTTGATCACCTCGGCCAGCACACGATGCGCGTCAGGCGAAAACACGTACGTAGAGCCGGGTCCGGCGGCTTCAAACAGAAAGTCCCATGCGCGCATCGGCTGAGACTTACGAATGAGGCGACGTTCCCCCACCCCGCCGCCGGGCAGCGACTCAAACGCCGTGACGTTAGAAGAAACCACGTCAGCGCCGGTAGAGGCCATCAACGCAAGCTGAGAACTCAGCTTGTCCTCGTGCCACACGTCGTCCTGATCGGTGAAGGCCACGAAGGAACCGTCGGGCACATGCGTCGTAAACAGATGCAGGAAATTGCCCGTCACGCCGGGGGTGCCGTCGCGCTGGGGCAAGATGGTGATGCGCGGATCGGACGCGGCACGCTCCTCAAGATGGGAGCGCGTCGCGTCCGTCGACGCGTCATCGGAGACGACAAGAGAGACGTCCACCCCCGCCTGAGCGAGCACAGAGTCCACCTGCTCATCCAGCCACGCCCCGGCCTCGGCCATCCCGTTATAGGTGGCCATGAGGACAGTGACGCGCGGACGAGGCATGGCGCCGTCTTCGATCATGCTAGCCAAGAGATCAGTGCCCCTCGGCGGCGTACTTCGCCTCGACGGCCTCCTTGAGGGGAGCCCACCAGGCCTCGTTGTCGGTGTACCAGGCGATCGTGTCGGCCAGGCCGTCGCGGAAGTTTGTGAACTTCGGTTCCCAGCCGAGCTCGGTCACCAGTTTCGAGTTATCGATCGCGTAGCGCAGGTCGTGCCCCGGGCGGTCCTTGACGTGATCGAAATCGTCGGGAGCGTAGCCCATCAGCTCGTTGAGGATGGCAACGACGTCGCGGTTGTTCGTCTCACCATTCGCGCCGATCAGATAGGTCTCACCGATGCGGCCCTTCATCAGGATGTCCCACACGGCCGTGTTGTGGTCGCGCACGTGGATCCAGTCGCGCACATTCAGGCCGTCGCCGTAGAGGCGGGGGCGCACGCCGCGCAGGCGGTTCGTGATCATGCGGGGAATGAACTTTTCGATGTGCTGGTAGGGACCGTAGTTGTTCGAGCAGTTCGAGATCGTCGCCTCGACGCCAAAGGAACGCACCCACGCGCGCACCAGCAGATCCGAACCCGCCTTCGAGGAGGAATAGGGCGAGGAGGGATTGTAGGGCGTGGTCGGCGTAAACTTCGCGGGATCATCCAGCTCCAGGTCGCCGTACACCTCGTCGGTGGAGATGTGGTGGAAGCGCACCTTGTGGCGGCGCACGGCCTCCAGCAGGGTGAAGGTACCCACCAGGTTCGTCTGAATGAAGGGCGAGGGATCCAGCAGCGAGTTGTCGTTGTGGGACTCAGCCGCGAAGTGGACGACCGCGTCCGCCCCGGCGACGACGCCGTCGACCAGATCGGCGTCAGCAATATCGCCCTCAACGACGCTCAGGCGCGAGGCGAGCTCGGCGGGAACGTCAGTCAGGGACGCGCGGTTGCCCGCATAGGTGAACTTATCGAGGACGACGACGTCGACATCCGGATGATCCTCAAGGAGCGTGTGAACGAAATTCGCTCCGATAAAGCCGGCACCGCCGGTCACAACGATCTTCATGGGTTTTCTCCTTTGCGCGCCCGGGGCGTGTCGGGTTGTGTTGTCGAGTGCGATCGCCTCTGCCACCATTATGCCGTACGTCAGCACGGAGGTGATCGCGGGAACAGATCGCGGTTAGCGTGGGCGTCGTATCAGGACTCGACGACGATAGACGAATCCAGCGCCACCGGCCCCGAGCCAATTCCGTTTCCTTGGACGACCAGGTCCCATGCTCCGTCTCGCTGAGCGAAAGGCTGACCGCCCGCGTCGTCAATCGACACGTTCATCCGGTACATGCCCTCGCCCAGGGTCAGGGTCGGCACGGTGATGATCACCGTCGCGTCGCCCTCGATGGCCGGCAGGGTCGCCCCGGAGTTACGGGAGTTGTAGTAGTGCAGCTTCTGACCCAGGTTAGTATCCAGCGAGAAGGCGGTCACCCAGTCCTCAATGCGCTTGGATGCGGTCAAGTCTATGCGGATGCAGATCGTGTCGCCCGTCCGTGCGACGCGGATGGGTTCTCCACCCTGATCCGTCATCGCGATGTCTCGGATCGAGATGACACCCGTCTCCTCCGTGTGGATGGGGGCAGACAGCGCATCACGTTGGAAGCCCTCGCGCAGGATACGCACGGCATCCGAGGTCGAGCCGTCGAAGACGAGCTTGCCGTGGTCGAGGACGACGCCTCGCGTACACACGGACTCTACCTGCTCAGCGGAGTGAGAGACCAGGACGATCGCGCGCCCCTCCATCTGGAAGGAGTGGATCTTGTCCATGCACTTGCGCTGGAAGGGTTCATCGCCGACTGCGAGGACTTCATCGACGAGGAGGACGTCAGGGTCGGAGTGGACGGCGACCGCAAAAGCGAGGCGCACGTACATGCCCGAGGAGTAGAACTTCACCTGCGTGTCGATGAACTGTTCGATGCCGGAGAAGGCAACGATCTCGTCGAAGCAGGCTTCGGTTTCGGCGCGCGTCATGCCCAGGATCGAGGCGTTGAGGAACACGTTCTCGCGTCCCGTCAGATCCTGGTGGAAACCGGCACCAAGTTCGAGCAGGGCGGCCATGCGCCCGCGGGTCGTCACACGACCACTGGTCGGGCGGATGATCGACCCCATGATCTTGAGGAGAGTGGACTTGCCGGAGCCGTTGTGGCCCATGAGACCCACGGATTCGTTGAGGGACACGTCCACGCTCACGTTGTCAAGGGCGCGGAACTCTTCCACCCGTGCGCGCGAGGAGTGCAGCACGCGGTCCTTGACCGAGGTATCCCGATGAAGTTTAAAGACCTTGGAAACGTCCTGAACGCGGACGACTTCAGGCATTGACATTAGAGCTCCTGAGCGAAGTTACCTTCGAGGCGGGCGAAGACGCGGTGCGCTCCGAAGATGAGGACGATGCCGATCAGCGCCGCAACGGCCAGGCGGATCATGAGGTGCACGGGGTAGGGCTGATCAATACCCGCCGCCCACAGCGAACGCTGGAATCCTAGGATCGCCAACGTCACGGGATTGGCGAGGTAGATCTCATGCGCCACCGGGTAGTTCACAGCCAGCGCCTTTTGCACGTAGCTGTAGGAGTAGACGATCGGCGAAGCCCAGAACGCCAGGAACGTGATGACCTCAATGAGGTGCTGGATGTCGCGCATGTAGACGTTGAGCGCGGACAGAAGCAGCGCGAACAGGGTCGCGTACACGACCAGCACGACGAGAGCGAGCGGCAGGTAGGCCAGCTGCGCGAGCGACGGGATCGCACCCGTCACCACGATGGCGCTCAGCAGAATGACCAGCTGAATCGCCGAGTTCACCGCTGACGTTCCCAGCGTCGAGAGCGGGAAAATCTCGCGTGGAAGGTAGACCTTCTTCACCAAACCGGAGTTAGCGACAATTGACCCGGTACCGCCGGTGACGGTTTCCAGGAAGAAGCCCCACGCCGTCAGGCCCGTGAACACGAAGATCGCGAAGGACGGGATGCCTCGTGACGCGCCCAGGAACTGCCCGATAACGATGAAGTAAATGAGCAGCTGCGACAGGGGCTTGAACAGGGACCACACAAAGCCGAGGTTCGAGTCCTTGTAGCGTGCCTTGAGCTCACGGTTGATGAGCAGACGCAGCAGCTCGCGGCGTTTCCAAATGTCAGCGAAGGCGCGCTTGGTGCCGCCCACCAGGCCGCTCTTGTCACCCAGCTCTCGCAGGGGTTGGGCCTCGATACGCTCCACGCGGAGCGCGAGAGAGGACCCGGGGGAAGGGGTCGTTGATTCAGTCATATCAACTCACTATATCTGACCGTCTGGTCCCTTACTGACCATAGCGCTTGAGCGGGGAGCGAACACCCCTGCGCACGCCCCTCCACTTCTGCACGTGGTACGCGGGGTTGAGGAAGAAGCCGCTGATCTTGCGGCGCTTGCCTACCTCGCGGTCACGCGCCAGGCGCAGCGTGTCCTTCAGGATACCAGTCGTGACCATGCGCACGACCGTGGGGATCGAGGGCATCGCGACGTCGATACCAACCTCGCGCAGTCCCTGGGTCTCTTCGAACATGCGGTCATCATACTCGGAGACGGTCATCTCGTTGGAGTGCAGGACGGCAGCGCGGGGCGCGTAGGCCTTGATGTATCCGGCAGAAATGACGTCGCGGCCCAGGAGCTGATCCTCGGCGTAGGAAACGTCGCGGTAGGGAACCTCGCCGGTCAGAATATCCTTGCGGGCGGCGGAGTTGACGTCGGAGTAGAAGGTGACGGCGTTGCGCACACCCTCGTCCTGAATGAAGTCGTCCTCGTAGAACAGGGTGGTACCAAAGCCCGGGCCGAAGCCGTTGAAGACGCCCTTAATCTCGTAGCGCAGCAGCGGGAACGCGTCGGGGCGCGGGATCTGCGACCCCATGACGGCGACAATCCGGTCGGAGATCTTAAAGGGCGCAGTGATCTCGTGAAGCCACCTGTCCGAGGCCGGGGTTGCGTCGTGCGTCAGGTAGGCGACGATACGGCCCTTGGCCAGGTGCGCGCCGAGGTTGCGGGTCTTGCCGTGGCCGAACTCGCTGTTAGGGATCTGAACGAGACGCACGGACGGGTACTTGGCGATGAGGTCGAGCGTCGAGTCAGTCGAACCCGAGTCGATGACGAGGATCTCGTAGGTGCCGTCAAAACGCTGGGTGGTCAGCGAAGCGAGGATCTCGTCGATGTGCTGTTCACCGTTGTAGGTCAGGATGACGACGCTCGCGTCCAGTGACGCGTCCTTCGCCTCGATGTAGTCCGATTTAGTAACCATGCGCTTGAATCTCCTGCCATGTTTTCGCGATCCCCTCGTCGAGCGACGTCATTGTGAAGGGGCCGAACTCGTTGTTCACTCGCTCCGTGTTGAGGACGGATCCGAGAAGATAGGTCGAGGGTGTGGGGACATGCTGGATCTCCGGCGTCGCCCCGGTCACGCGCTCAATAGAGGCCACGATTTCAGAGACCGTCGTCTTGCAGCCCGAGCCGATGTTGTAGACGGAACGAGACGCACCGCGCTGGATCATCGTGGAGACCATCGTCGCAAAGTCCTCGACATAAATATAGTCGCGGAACATGGAGCCGTCACCCATGACCGTCAGCGGCTCACCGTTCAGGATGTGACGCAGGAAGATCGGGATGATGCCCTGGCGCTTGTGCGGGTTCTGCCGAGTACCGTAGGGGTTCGAGATGCGCAGCGACGTCGAATTCAGATCGTACTTACGCGCGAAGAAACGCATGTAGTTCTCGATGGTGAGTTTGCCGATGCCGTAGGGCGATACCGGAAGCGTACGGTCGTCCTCGCTGTAGCTTTCCTTGTCTTGGTCGCCGTAGATCGTGCCGCCGCTCGATGCGTAGTAGACGTGACTCACCCCGGCCTCGACGCAGGCGCGGAACAGATCGATACTGCCCTGGATGTTCGTGCGCACGTCCAGCGTCGGATCGTTCTCCGCCGTCGCGGGATCCGTCGTGGACAGCATGTGCACGACGATATCCATGCCCTGCACGGCGCGTGCCACGTCATCCCGGTTCAGGAAGTTACCGTCGAAGGCCTCGACTCCTTCAGCCTTCCAGTGTTCTCCGCTGCCGAACATGTCGAAGGCACGGATGAACGTGCCTTCCTCGGCGGCGAGGGCATCAACCAAGTGAGATCCGAGGAATCCGTTTCCTCCGACCACCAGAATGTTAGGCATTCATGGCCTCCTCAAAATCGGCGACGAACGTACGTCCCGAGTCTTCCCAGCTCAGAGTCGTCGCGGAGGCAGCAGCCTCACGCGAACGCTCCACCTGATCCTGCGCGTCCACAATCCGGATGATCTCCTCGGCCATAGCGCCAGGCGAAAGCGGCACGTAGTCGATGGCAGGGTTGTCCGAGACGAGACGGTTGTTGGGGGCATCGTTGACGACGGGGATTGTGCCGCACGACGCCAGCTCGAGCGGGAGCAGCGACAGGTTCGTCAGACTCATGACGAGCGCGACGGCGCACTGGTTATACAGCGGAGAGAGTTCTTCGAGCTTCATCGCTCCGTGGTTGACGTACTCGAAAGGAACCTTCCACTCCGACACGTCCCACCCGGCCATGTGAACGCGGATATCCGGACGACGCTTCTTGACGTCGGCCAGCACCATGCACCCCAGCTCAAATCCACGACGCATCGTGACCGGACGCGCGTAGAAGAAGACGTCCTTGCGCCGCGAGTCATTCGTGCGCTTGTAGAGCGTCAGCTCTGCGGCGAAGTCGAAGGGGTGAGTCGTCATGCCGTACTCGTCGTGGAGCTTCGTGGCCAGCCACTTACCGGCGGTGAAGGCCTCGAAACCGAAACGATACGTGTTCTCCGCGAGCTGGTTCTCGGATCCAACGGGGTAGAACGAGGGTTCGAAGTCCTGGACGAAGTAGAAGCGACGAGCGTTGGAACGATCCAGGTACGCGGGGTAGGCGGTCTCCCAGCCGGTCGCGAAGATCGCGTCAACGTCATCGCCGACGCCGACCTTCGGGTCATAGAGGGCGTAAGTGGCCTTCAGGGACGGGTAGTTGCTGGAACGCTCGACCATCTCGCGCACGCGATCCGCGTCGACAGGGATCGCCTGCGACCAGTAGAGGAAGATTTTGACGGTGTGACCGGCTGCCTCCAAGTAGGACAGGAAACGGAAGATGTTCTGGTGCCCACCGGAGGACTCCCCGGGGGGAGACATAATCCACGCGGTAACGAACGGACCCTCGCCGACGGTGCGCGGGTTCTTCTTCCAGTGAGGCTCGCTTACCCAGTCGAGGGCGGCGGCGTCAGAGAACTTGACGAGCATCCCGAGGGGGTACTGCGCCTTGCCTTTTCCCTTTCCTGAGTTTGCAATCTGATTGCCCAAGCCCTGCAAGAGACGAGCGGTCGTCATGCGACCCCCGTGTCGTTTGAGGTAGGAGGTACCCTTCGCGAACTTACGCACCAGCGGATTCGTCTGTGTCATGGTCGTCAGTCTAGCGCCTATAGGGATCGGACTTGACCGAGGAGTGACTCATCCCTTGCCGCAGCTCTGTATCTTTACTCACTTTCCAGCGTTTCCTTTGTGACAAGGAATCACCGTAAATGTGTCCCACCACGACGTGCTCGACGCGCGTGGCGCCGACGCAGCGCGGCCGGAATCGCGGCGATACCCTGGGCGATGCCGTGAGCCGCCGGACCGCGGAAGCCCTCGCGCGCGGCGCGCACGATGGAGCGAGCCAGCGCGTTGGCAACCACCGACCAGGCCGCGTGCTCAGCCGCGACGATCAGTCGGTTGCGCGCGTTGACACGGGTGAACATCGGCGAGGTCGCGTCCGAGGAGGCCGCGTGCTCGTGATCAACCACGGCCTCGCGCACGAAACGCACGCTGTATCCGGCCTCGTGGAGCTTGTAGGACAGGTCCGTGTCCTCGTAGTACATGAACAGGTCGGTGCGGATGCCGCTGACTTCCTCCCAGGCGTCGGAGCGAATCGCGCACGCTCCCCCACAGAGGCCAAAGACATCGGCGGAGGCATCGAGTTCGGATGCGAGGCACAGCCAGTCGCGGTCCTGCCCGTTGCCCGCGCCGTCCACGATATTCCCCGTCGAATTGACCAGGATCGTGCCCAGACCGGCCCGGGCCTCGTCGTCACTGAGCCGCACCCAGCGCGTGGGACCGTTTCCACTCAGGGCTATGGCCTCGCCGTCGCGCGCCTCGCGGTAGCGCCCGGCCAGGAGGATGAGCGCGGTCGTCGCCCCCACCATCGGGTCGCCGAGCGGAGCCAGGAGCGCGTCCAAAAAACCCTCACGGACCGTCGCGTCGTTGTTGAGTAGGACGAGAGCACCCTCACGCAGGTCGGAGGCTCCCGCCATCACGCCCGCACCGAAGCCATCGTTGACACCCGCGTTGACGATCTCGACGTCAGCGCCGCCCACGCCGGGGCGTCTGCCCGCGAGCGCACGCAGCTCAGGCAGGTGGGCGGCGAGGACGTCGAGGGAGTCGTCCCCCGAACCGTTATCGACGAGGATCAGGCGGTCACCCTGGCGCAGTTGGGGGGCGATCGAGCGGGCGGCCCGCAGGGTCAGGGGTGCATTCTTCCAGTTAACGAGGACGACGCGGGCGCTGCGCCGCGTGGCTCCGTTTTGTTCTCCCGCGCCGGGGGTGTTTGTCCCGGCGCTCATTGGGTGCCCGCCAGCGTTTCGTAGAGGCGGGCGTGGGCGGCTGCTGAGGCTTCCCACGTGTAGTTGGTGGCGCGGGCGAGGCCGGCCGCGGCTAGGCGGTCATGCTCGCTTCCGGCGGCGGCCTCCAGGGCGTCGGCGAGGGCACAAGCGTCGGTGGCCGGCACGAGGAGACCCGCGTCGATGCCTGTGATCTCCGCCATGCAGGTGTCGGCGCTGGTAACGACGGGGGTGCCGTGCGCCATGGCCTCGAGGACGGGCAGCCCGAAGCCCTCCCAGATCGAGGGGAACGTGAAGACGCGCGCTCCTGCATAGGCGCAGGCAAGGTCGGTGTCGTCGAGGCGTCCGAGGACGTGGGTGCGTTCGGCGGGCAGGTCCCCCCACTCGGGGTCTTCTCCCCACCCGGCGGGACCCACGAGGACCAGGTCGAGATCCGTGGACGAGGCCATGGCGCGGTATGCGCGCAGCAGCGTCGGCAGGTTCTTGCGGGGTTCGCGGGTGCCGACCCACAGGATGTAGGGGCGGGTCAGGCCATGGCGGGCGCGGAAGTCCTCCACCTGGGAGTCGGTGACGGGCGTGTGGGTGAGGCCGTGCGGGATGACGGTGATGAGCTCCTCGTCGATGCCCGCCTCGATGCAGTCGCGCGCGGTCGCCTCGGAGGGGACGATGACCGCGTCGGCACGGTGCTTGGTGATGTCGAGCGCGCGGTTAAAGTAGGCGGCCCCGTGGGAGGTGAAGTGGCTGGCATCGCGCAGGAACGCGACGTCGTGAACGGTGACTACCAGCGGGCACGAGGTCGGGGGAATCGCCCAGGTGGTCGCGTGCACGACCTGCGCTCCCCCACCCGATCCGACACCGAGCATTCGGTCCACGCGCGGCATGCTCAGGCGGTCCCACGCTGCGTACAGGAGGCGGCGCGGCAGCGCGGAGTTGAGCACAGGAATTGTCAGGCCTACCTCTTCCGGGGTGGGTTCGCCCGCGCTGTGTCGCGCGGCGACGCCGACGGCTCGTACCCCCTGCGCGGCCACGCTAGAGGCCACTTCCACGATGTATCGTCCTGAGCCTCCGGGCACGGGCTGCCACATCTGCTCAACTACCATTCCGACGCGTACGCTCATGCTTCCAGGATAGTTGAGATGTATGTCAGCGTCTGCCCGGCCAGATACTGACATACAATGGGAAAATCCTTCGCAACGACCGGAGACCATTATGCCTTCCTCTCTCTCGTCCAAGCCCGTCCGCGTCCTCATGGACGCCACTGCGATCCCCGCGAACCTCGGCGGAGTGGGCCGCTACGTGGATGATCTGGTGCCCGAACTGGGGGCCCAGGGCGTTGAACTCACGATGGCGGTGCAAGAGCGCGACGCAGAGCACTTTGCCACGCGCCTGCCATCCGCTCGCATCATCCCGATTTCTCCTCGCTTCGAGTCTCGTCCGATGCGTTTCGCGTGGGAGCAGACGGGGTTGCCCTCGCTCATCCGCAAGGTTCGCCCCGACGTGCTCCACTCCCCTCACTACACGTGCCCGCAGTTCCCGGGCGTGCCCGTCGTCATCACCCTGCACGACGCGACGTTCTTCTCCCACCCGCAGGCGCACTCACGTACGAAGCAAAAGTTCTTCACGTTCGCGATCCGTCGCGCGATCCGTCGGGCCGCTGCGCTCGTCGTGCCTTCCGAGGCGACGCGCGATGAGACGATCAAGTACGCGGGCGGTGACCCTTCGCAGTTCTACGTTGCCTACCACGGCGTGGACCGATCGATCTTCCACCCCGTGGATGACGCTGAACGTGCGCGTGTCAAGGAGTCCCTCGGCCTGGATGGCCAGGAGTACATCGGTTTCCTCGGCACTCTCGAACCCCGCAAGAACGTCCCGAACCTGGTGCGCGGTTGGACGCAGGCGGTTTCGGACCTGCCCAATCCTCCCGCACTGGTTCTGGCCGGCGGCAAGGGCTGGGATGAGGACATTGACCCAGCCCTGGCGGCAATCCCCTCGCACCTGACGGTTCTGCGTCCCGGCTACCTGCCTCTGGAGGACCTGCCCGGTTTCCTCTCCGGATGCCTCGTCCTGGCCTACCCCTCGATCGCGGAGGGCTTCGGTCTGCCCGTTCTCGAGGCCATGAGCTGTGGCGCTGCGACGCTCACGACGCGCCTGACGTCCCTGCCCGAGGTCGGCGGGGATGCGGTCGACTACTGCGACATCACTCCCGAGTCGATCGCCGACGCCCTCACCACCCTGATGAATGATCCGCAGCGCCGCGCCCAGCTGGGGCAGGCCGCCATCGCTCGCTCCGAGGAGTTCACCTGGGAGCGTGCCGCTGAAGTCCACGCGCAGGCGTTCCGCGCCGCAGCCGGACTCTGATCCCCAACGCACCGCGACACACAAGGACTGCCTTCTATGACCACTCACGACCATCCCAGTGACGAGGCGAAGCCCTTGGAGGGCGAGTTCGCTTCGGAGACGGATCAGCCTGACGAGAACGCGCGCCCCCTGGACACTGATCGCACTGAGGACGAGGACGCGGATCAGCCCAGCGAAGCACCGACACCGCATTCAGCTTCCTTCCGCGACCGCTTCAGTTTGTCCACCCGCGCCTGGCGCGTGATCGGCGTCATCGGCCTCGTGCTGTCCGTGTGCGGCGTTGGCCTCGCGTGGGCCGTGGCGTCCCCGCTCGGGGCCTCCCCCGACGACGACTACCACCTGGGTTCTATCTGGTGTCCTCCCCCGTTAGCGGATTCCGGTTGTACGACCGGCTACACCGAACGCGGAACCTTCGGCCCGGTTGTTCCCGAGTCCATCGCCGCCACCAGGGTCGCGTGCTACGCGTTCCACGGGAATGAGTCTGCCGTCTGCGCGCTCAACAACTCCGACGAGCGCACGATGGTGACCGACCGTTGGGATGACGGCAACTACCCGTGGGGCTACTACCAGTTCCACCACCACTTCATCGCTCACGACGCTGACCGGGCGGGCGTGACGATGCGTCTTATCAACGTCGGTATCGCGATTGTTCTCATCGGGGCGATCGGTGCACTCATGCCGAGCGCGATGCGCCGCGGCTATGTGTTGGCGATTCTGGCCGCATGGACGCCGATGGGTATCTATTTCATTGCCTCCACCAACCCATCTTCGTGGGCCTTCACAGGCGTGTTCGCCTTCGCGGCTGGTCTATGGTCGGCCACGCAGTCGTATGGGTGGCGGCGTTGGTCCCTGCTCGGTGCTGCCGCTCTGGGCGCTGTCCTGTCGTGTACCTCACGCGGCGACTCCGCATTCTTCCTGTTCGTCATCACCGTCGCCCTCGCGTTCGCGGTGCGTTGGCGTCGCGAGTACTGGCCCGAGGCCACGCTTGCCATCGTTGCCTCGATCATCGGCATCATCGTCATGCGCTCGACGAACGTCGCGAGCACCCACCTGGCGACGGCGCAGGGCGAGCATCGCTCACTCATTGACCTGCTCGGTGACAACATGTCCTTCCTGCCGCAGTACCTCGCCGGTTTCTACGGCTACCGCTGGGGACCGGGATGGCTGGACGTGAACTACGACGGCTCTATCTCGACCGTTGGCCTCCTGATCGCGGGTGCCGTCTTTATCGCCGGTGCGCGCACCTGGTCGTGGCGCAAGCTGATGACCCTGCTCACGCTGGTTGGCGCGATGGCTGGCGTCCCGACCCTCATCGGTATTCTCCAGGAGTTCAACAACGTGGCCACCTACCAGGCGCGCTACATGATGCCTCTGTGGATCGTGTTCCTGTTCTTCTTGCTGACGATGGATCGGCGCGAGCACATGGTCTCGCGTCCGCAGGCTGTCGTGCTCGGCGTGCTGGCGGCAGGAACCCAGTTCTGGGCGTTGTTCCTCCTGCTGCTGCGCTACACCCATGGTTCCTCGGTCATCCTGTTCAATCTGAGTCGGACGGCCGGGTGGTGGTGGCCGGGTGCCCCCATCGGCCCGAACACGGTCTGGGTGATCGGCACGGTTTCTTTCGCTGCGGCCATTGCTTTCGCGTTCCTCTTAACGCGTGAAGAACCCGACCAGAAGCCCGCTCTCGAGTCCTGATTCTCCTTCGTGCGCCCAGGTGCCTGCCCGGCAGGTTACCTGGGCGCACGCGTATTCGGATGACGAGGCCGTGGCGGGTTCGTCGGCTCGAGGCGGATTCAGGCGCTTCGATCCGCACGTGAACCCGCTATGAAGAGCGTGGGTCCTCTCTTCCGCACGTGAACCCGCTCATCGGAGCATGGGCGGGATCGCCCACGTGCGGAACAGAGGGTTTGCGTGCGGGATAGAGGGTTTGCGTGCGGAACAGGGCCGCGCGGTAGATGATGATCGACCGAACGCGTTCCCTACAGGTCGACGGAACGACCGGTGGCGGCCGAGGCGAGGATGGCCTCGACGACGCGCAGGTTGTCCAGGGCCTCGTCCATGGTGACGTGCTCGCTGCCCACGCCGAGAATCGCGTCGCGGAAGCGCTCGTGTTCGAGGGCGAGGGGCTCGCGCTTGGTGAGCGCATAGCGCACAATCTGGCCCTCGCTGACCCCGCGGAAGGCCGCGATGGCGTCCCACTGCAGGGGCGCGTGGCCGTTCTCGTAAAAGGTCAGGTCTCCCATCGCGGTGTCGGCGACGAGCGCGCCGCGCTCCCCCGTCACGATGGTCGTACGGTCCTTGTAGGGGGTCAGCCAGTTGACGAGGTGGTTGACGAGAATACCGCCGGCAAGCACGCCCGAAGCGACCATCATGTCCTCGTGAGGCCTACCCGAGCGCGCGGAGGTGCGCGCGTAGATGCTCTCGTAGGGGGCACCGGCCACCCACGCAGCCAGGTCCACGTCGTGCGTGGCCAGGTCCTTGACCACGCCGACGTCGCTGATGCGCGCGGGGAAGGGCGACTGGCGGCGCGTCGCGATCTGCTCGATGTCGCCGAGCTGCCCCTGAGCGATCCGCCGACGCATGTCGATGAGCGCCGGGTTGCAGCGCTCGACGTAGCCGACAGCACCCACGAGACCAGCAGCAGCAAAAGCGTCGCGGATGCGCCGACCCGCCTCCACGCTCGTGGCGAGGGGCTTTTCGACGAGGGTGTGTACCCCGGCCTCGGCCAGCGCCAGGGCTGCGGCTTCGTGGTGGGCGGTGGGGGCAGCGATGATCGCCGCGTCGATACCGGCCTCGATCAGTTCCTCGACGCCGCCCAGGACGGGCAGGTTGCCGGCGACGCCGAAGCGGTCGCCGCCCGGATCCGCGAGCGCGACGAGGTCTACCCCCCGCGTGGCGCGGGCGTTGCGCACGTGGTGTCGGCCCATCGAGCCGATGCCGAGGATTCCTATGCGAATACTCACGTCAGGCACCCGCCTCCGCGAGCGCGTTGACGCCGTGCGCGATGCGTTCCAGCTCGATGGGCGTCAGCGACGGGTAGATCGGCAGGGAGAGGACCTGGTCGGCTGCCTCGCGCGTGGCTGGAAGCTCCAGACCGGGGGCGAAGCGGGCCAGGGAGGGCAGCTCGTGGTTCGGGATCGGGTAGTAGACGCCCGAGCCGACGCCGTACTCCTCGCGCAGGGCGGCGGCGAAACCATCGCGGGCTTCGGGCACGCGGATCGTGTACTGGTGGTAGACGTGCGTGGCACCGGGGGCGACGTGCGGGACGGTGACACCTCGCAGGTGGGCGTCCAGGAAGGCGGCGTTGTCCTGACGTTTGCGCGTCCATGCGCCGACCTTGGTGAGCTGTACCCGACCGATGGCCGCGTGGATGTCGGTCATGCGGTTGTTGAGGCCCACGATTTCGTTGGCGTAGCGCGTCTCCATGCCCTGGTTGCGGGCGAGCTTCACGCCGCGGATGACGCTGGGGTCGGTCGAGGTGACCATGCCGCCCTCGCCGCTGGTCATGTTCTTCGTCGGGTAGAAGGAGAAGGCCGCGAAGGTGCCGAAAGAGCCGACCGCGCGCCCGTGCAGGGTGGCACCGTGTGCCTGGGCGGTGTCTTCAAAGAGCATGAGTCCATGCGCGTCGGCAATCGCCTGGAGCGCCTCCATGGGCGCGGGGTGGCCGTAAAGGTGGACGGGCATGATGGCCCGCGTGCGAGGCGTGATTGCGGCTTCGACAGCGGCCGGTGACAGTGTGAACGTGAGCGGGTCAATGTCGGCGAAGACGGGGGTCGCGCCCGTGATGGCGACCGAGTTGGCGGTGGCAGCGAAGGTGAAGGAGGGGACGATGACCTCGTCGCCCGGCCCGATCCCGGCGGCGAGCAGGCCCAAGTGCAGGGCTGAGGTTCCCGAGTTGACCGCGACGGCGTGGGTTCCGGGCACGAGGGTGGCGGCAAACTCCTCCTCGAAGGCGGCGACCTGCGGCCCCTGGGCGATCATGCCCGTACGCATGACGGCGGCGACCGCGTCGATTTCTTCCTCGCCGATGAGCGGGCGTGCGGGTGGAATGAATGGCTGCATCACTGGTGGTCCTCATGGGTCTGGGCCTGTGTGTCGGCGGTGTTCGGGGATGAGGCCTGGGTTTCCTCCGGCGTCAGGGTGCCGTTTCGCTCGATGTAGCGGCGACCCGAGGCCGGGCACACCCACGCGGCTGCCCCGGCCTCGCGGTCGGGTGCAGCGTCGGAGTCGACGGCCACGAGGGGTATCCCGGCCTCGCCGACCCATCCGACGCGGCGCGCGGGCACGCCGACGACGAGAGCGTAGGGGACGACGTCGCGGGTGACGACAGCGCCTGCTCCGACGCTTGCCCACGCGCCGATGCGCACGGGGGCCACGCACACGGCGCGCGCGCCGATGGCGGCACCGTGCTCGACGGTGACGCCGACGCGGTCCCAATCCGACGCGCTCTTCAGGGTTCCGTCGGTGTTGATGGCGCGGGGGCAGTGGTCGTTCGTGAAGACGGCTGCGGGGCCGACGAAGACGCCATCGGCCAGGGAGGCGGGTTCATAGACGAGGGCGTAGTTCTGGATCTTGCAGCGCGCACCTACCCGAACGCCTTCGCCAATGTAGGCCCCGCGTCCGATGATCGTTTCTTCGCCGATACGGGCGTTTTCGCGAACCTGGGCCAGGTGCCACACGCGGGCGCTGGGCGCGACCTGCGCACTGGATGCCACGTCGGCGCTGGGCTTGATCACGGTATCTCCCTTGTGTTGTCCTGTAGGCACGATCACGCACATCAGGTACGCCCCGTCAGATAGCAACACTATAGGCGCGTGGCCTGCCCTATGTGCGACACTGGAGAAATGCAGCAACGCTCCGACACGTGGGTCGTCATCCCCGCGTTTAATGAGGCGCCCGTCATCGGGGGCGTCATCGCTGGCGTGCGCGCTCTTTTTCCCCGAGTCCTCGTCGTGGACGATGCCTCCGGTGATGACACCGCTGCTCTCGCTCGCAGCGCCGGTGCCTACACGGCGGTCCACCCGCTAAACCTGGGGCAGGGCGCTGCCCTGCAAACCGGCTTCGATGCGGCCCTCGCCCGCGGGGCCCGCTACGTGGTGACTTTTGATGCCGATGGCCAGCACGATCCCGCCGACGCCGCGGCGATGGTTGATCGCGCGCGCAGGGAGGACCTTGCCTTCGTCCTCGGGTCCCGTTTCCTCGACGGTGGAGGCGCCCAAGTCGGCGCGCTCAAGCGCGCCCTGCTGCGCTTCGGTGCGATGGCCGCTCACGCCCGCACCGGCATGGCGCTCACCGACACGCACAATGGCCTGCGCGTCATCCGTGCCGACGCCCTCGCCCACGTGCGCCTGACCCAGGGACGCATGGCCCACGCCTCGCAGATCGTCTCGCAGCTGGCTGGCTGTGGCCTGCCCGGTGCCGAACATCCCGTGACGATCTCCTACACGGACTATTCGCGCGCGAAGGGCCAGCCGCTGCTCAATTCCGTCAACATCGTCGTCGACCTTGTGTTGGGAGAACGATGAGTGCCTACCTGCTGATTCGTGTCCTTCTGCTGCTCGCACTCGCCGTCATCGCGTGGTGGCTCACGCGCCCGGTTTCCTCAGCGTCCTCCCTGGCAATGCGCCGCATTGGGATCGGTGCGCTCGTCGCTGCTGCGGTTGTCGCAATCCTCGTGCCGTCCCTGGCGAACAGGCTGGCGCACGTGATCGGCGTTGATCGCGGGGTGAACCTGATAGTCTACGGCCTTGTCGTCGCGTTGATCGCTCAGATGGTCACCGCCTACCGGCGCGAAGCGCGCATGGAGGCACGTGTGGCGGCGCTCGCGCGTGCGCTGGCGCTGGCGGGGGTGCGTCCTCCTGACGAGGTAGTGGTTTCCACCGGCGATCACTCCCCTGAGACGAGGGATCCTCAGCAAGTGGAACACGCCGCTTCCCCACCACATTCCCCGACAAACACGACCGATAACGATATGGTTACAAGTGATGAGTAACATGAATCTGCGACCGATCCAGCACTCGGCTGTTAACTTTGGGCGCTTTGGCCTCCTGCGATATACGCTCGCCATCCTAATGGTCGGCGCTCTCTTCGCCACGTCAACGGCGTGCTTCCTCTACGCCAAAATCAGTGCCGATTTCGCCGACCGAGTCGTGGACATCGGCGACTATCAGATCGACGGGAACGCTCAGGCGACCCCGGATTCGTTTGACGGCCGCGCCCTCAACATTCTCGTCGTCGGCACGGACTCGCGTAACGGCGACAGCGGCAATGTCGGTGCAGGTGACGAGGAGGAGGTCCCCGGCCTTCGCAACGACTCGACGATGGTTATCCACGTCAGCGCCGACCGCTCTCGTGTTCAGGTCGTGTCGATTCCGCGCGACACGCTGGTCGATATCCCCGCGTGTAAGCACCGCGACGGATCGACCAGCGAGCCCATCGAAGAAGAGATGTTCAACAACTCCATGTTCTACGGTGCCGACGGTGGTAACACCGACGCCGACATCGCGCCCGGTATTGCGTGCGTGAAGTCGACCATCGAGAACATGTCGGGCATGATGATCGACTCCTTCATGGTCGTGAACTTCGCTGGCTTCATCAAAATGATTAACGCCTTGGGCGGTATCTGGTTCAACATTCCTGATCGCATCGAAGACGAATCCGCGCAGCTCTACATCGACGCGGGTTGCTGGAAGTTGGACGGTACTCAGTCACTGGCCTACATGCGCTCGCGTAAGGGCCAGGGCGACGGCTCCGACATCTCTCGTATCGGCCGCCAGCAGCAGCTCATCTCCGCGATGCTTCGCGAGCTTCAGGCCAAGGACTACGTCACCGACTCCGGCGCGCTCCTCACCTTCCTGCAGGCCGCGATCCAGGCTGTTAACGTTTCCTCTAACCTCGGTGACGCCAGCGCAGACACCAACTTGCTGCTCAAGGTCCTGTCGAAGACCGACCGCACGAGCATCCAGTTTGTGACGATGCCCGTCGAGGAACCCTACTGGGATCCGAACCGACGCATTGCTGCTGAACCGATGGCCCGCAACGTGTGGACCGCGCTCAAGCAAGACAAGGCGCTGCCCGTGGGCACGACCTACACGGATGGCAACGGCGCGCAGCTGGTGGTCCCCGATCCGAAGGCTGCACAGGCCACGCCCTCGCCGACGCCTGCTGCGGTCGACACTCAGAACGCCGATCAGCCCCAGAGCACCACGGACAACACCGCGCAGTCGGCCTCCGTTGAGAACAACGCAGCCAACGAGGCTGCCGCCCAGAAGAACGCCGCGACCTGCCCGCCGAAGGACAAATGAGCACTCCTCCCTCGTTCACGCCCAACCCGAAACGACGCCGCCCCGGATCCGATGACGTGCACGTCATCGGCCAGGAGGCTCCCTCCGGCGCACCCGTCCCACCGTCTGAGGGGATCGCGCCGCAGATGTGGTGGATTTCCGAGGACGGTACCGACGCCTCGCGCCCGCTGATGCCGCCGACCCTGGATCAGCCCCAGCGTGATCCGTCCTCGCTGTTTCCGAGGCGTTCTGCTCCTACCCCGCCCCCGTCGTTCACGCCGGGATCTGCCGCGCGCAAGTCGTTACGCACGCGCCAGGCGGACTCGTCACAGATCCCGTCGCCCTCCCCCCAGGCGACGTACCCTGTTCCGACACCTGCGTCCTCCCCCCAGGGGGCGTATCCTGTCCCGGCACCTGCGTCCTCCACCCGTCGGAGTGCGCCGGTTCCGAATCCGCCCGCCACGCCCGACGAGACGACGGTTGCTCCGACCCCGCCGTCCTTCGCGCCCGGCTCTGGCGACGCTGCAACGACCCACACCCCCGCTGCTCCCAGCTTCGCACCCAACGAAACGACGGTTGCTCCGACCCCGCCGTCCTTCGCGCCCGGCTCTGGCGACGCTGCAACGACCCACACCCCCGCTGCTCCCAGCTTCGCGCCCGGATCAGGTAGCCCCGTCGCGAGCGGCTCCCCCGCGGCTCCCAGCTTCGCGCCTGGCTCCAGCAACGCTCCAACGACCCGCACCCCAGCGGCTCCCAGCTTCGCACCCTCGGGTAACGGGCCGCGCCAGGTGAGCGCCACGCGCTCCCAGGCAATCCCCGACCCAGTCCCCACACCCGGCGCTACGCCGTCGCGCACCGCTCCAGCGACGGCTCCGAGGCCTCGGCGCAAGCGCCGCCGACGTCTGGTCCTCAAGACGCTGTCTGTCCTCCTGGTCATTGTTCTCGCGTGGGGCGGATTCCTCGTGTGGGACGCGAACACGAACATCGGGCGCGTGAGCGCACTGTCGGGTGCCTCGGATACAGCCGGTACGACGTACCTCTTGGCCGGTTCGGACTCGCGTGCGGACGGCGCCGTGCAGGACGGCTTTAAGGGATCCGAGCGCGCTGACTCGATTATGCTGGTCAACATCGCGGCGAACGGCCAGGCTGTCGCTCTGTCGATTCCCCGCGATACCTACGCTGAGATTCCCGGCGTCGGCTGGGACAAGATCAACGCTTCCTACGCCTACGGCGGCCCCCAGCTCCTGGTCGAGACAGTCGAGAAGCTGACGGGTCTGACCGTCGATCACTTCGTGCAAATCGGCATGGGTGCGGTGCCTGACATGGTGGACGCAGTCGGCGGCGTGGAGCTGTGCTACGACCACGACTCGAACGACGAGTATTCGGGCCTGAACTGGACTGCGGGCTGCCACACGGTGGACGGCCCCACCGCCCTGCAGTTCTCGCGTATGCGCTACCAGGATCCGGAGGGCGATATCGGTCGTACGAAGCGTCAGCGTCAGGTGATCTCCAAGGTCGTGTCCGAGGCTGCGTCCCCCGCGACCCTCATCAACCCCGCGCGGACCCTGCGCGTGGAGCGCGCGGGTTCCAAGTCGTTCACTGTCGATGAGGATTCCTCGATCATGACGGTCGCTTCTCTCGTGATGGCGCTGCGCAGCGCCTCCTCCGACGAGCTGATGGGTGTCCCGCCCATCGAGTCGCTGGACTATACGACCAGCGCGGGTGCCTCGGCGGTCCTGCTACGTGACGAGACGGCCCCTGACTTCTTTGCCAAGCTGCGCGCCGGTAAGCTCACGACCTCGGATTTTAACCAGATCGGCTGACGTCCTCAGGCGCACCCGAGCGCAGAACAAGCCGCGGCCTCGTTCCCTCATTCAAGGGACGAGGCCGCGGTCGTGTCAGGCGTTAAAGAGGCTCTCAGGCACCGGGTACCGTGATGGGTCGCGGACCTGCCTGCCAGCCTTCCCAGGCGGAGGTGAGGATCTCGTCGAGACCGTTGTTGGCCTTCCAGCCCAGGTCCACGCCGATGGACAGCGGGTCACCGATGAGCTTGGGCGGATCACCGGCGCGGCGCTCGAGGACCTCGACGGGGAAGTCCCAGCCGATGACGCGGCGCAGGCCGTCGATGATCTCCTGGACGGAGGTGCCCAGGCCGGTACCGACGTTGTAGGTGTGGTGGTCGGGCTGGCGGCCTTCAGCGAGGACGTCGAGGGCGGCGATGTGGGCCTCGGCCAGGTCCATGACGTGGATGTAGTCGCGCACGCAGGTGCCGTCCGGGGTGTCGTAGTCGGCGCCGAAGATCTTGGCGCTCTCCCCGCGCTCGAGGCGGTCGAGAACCATGGGGATGAGGTTCATGATGGCGGGGTCGGCCAGGTCGGGCCAGCCAGCACCGGCAACGTTGAAGTAGCGCAGGCCGATCCATTTCAGATCCCATGCGCGCTCGCAGTCGGCCATCATCCATTCGCCGATCAGCTTGGTTTCGCCGTAGGGGTTGATGGGGTGGCCAGCCATGTCTTCGGTGACGACCTCGGCGGTGGGCATGCCGTAGACGGCGGCGGAGGAGGAGAAGATCATCTGGTCGACGCCCGCGTCCTCCATGGCAGCCAGGACGTTAGCCATGCCGCCGATGTTCTGCGCGTAGTACCAGGCAGGGCGCTTGACGGATTCTCCGACCTGCTTGCGGGCGGAGAAGTGGATGACGGCGGTGACGTCCTCGTCCATCATGAGGGTGGACAGGGTGGACCGCGCTTCGTCCGTGGCGACGTCGAGGCGAACCAGGGGCGTATCCCCGACCCGGGCGGCGTTCGAGGTGGACAGATCGTCGACGACGACGACGCGATCCCCGCGCTGACGCAGGAGGCGGACAACATGGGCGCCGATGTAGCCGGCACCGCCACAAACGAGAATGCTCATGCCTTCAGGATACGACGGTGGGAGCGCCCGCGCCTACCCGCGCGGGGCTTGTTGGGGCCTGTCAGTAGTCCTCGGCGACGCGCTTGGCGAGGGCTGCGCCCTTGGCGCTGGCGACGTCGCGCAGGTCCTTCTGGAAGTCGCGCATTTGTGCGCGCAGACCTTCACACCACGATCCTTCGCCGGCGCCGAGGATACGGGCGGCGAGCAGCCCGGCGTTGCGCGCGCCCGCGATGGACACGGTCGCGACGGGCACGCCGGCGGGCATTTGGACGATGGAGTGCAGGGAGTCCACGCCGTCGAGGTGCTTGAGGGGAACGGGCACGCCGATGACGGGCAGCTCGGTGAGGGCGGCGAGCATGCCAGGAAGGTGGGCGGCACCGCCGGCTCCGGCGATGATGACGCGCAGCCCCCGCTCCGAGGCGCTCCTCCCATAGGCGACCATGTCCTCGGGCATGCGGTGGGCGGAGACGACGCCGACTTCGCAGCCGATGGCGAACTCGGCGAGTGCTGCGACGGCGGGTTCCATTGTGGGCCAGTCTGAGTCGGAACCCATGACGACACCGACGAGGGGGCAGTCGCTGGTTGCCGTGAGCTGGATGTCGAGGTCGGTGGTCATGGGCGGTCCTTTCGGGATGGGACGAGGCCGGGGCGCTCTCGCCGTTCGGCCGACGGTTGGGTGGTCAGTCGCTGGCGGAGGTGCCGTGCAGGGCCTCAACGGCGGCCCGTGCGCGCGTCAGAGCCACGTCCGGGTCTTTGTCGACGACGGTAACGTGGCCGAGCTTGCGGCCCGGGCGCACCTCTTTGCCGTAGAGGTGGACTTTCGCTCTGTCTCCCCCGGCTTCATAGGCCGCAGCGAGGGCATGCGCGGGCTGGTCGTAGGCGGAACCCAGCAGGTTGACCATGACGGAGTAGGTATCCGGTGCGCGCAGGTCGGTAGAGCCGAGTGGCAGGTCCAGGACGGCGCGCAGGTGTTGCTCGAACTGGCTGGTGACGGCCCCATCGATGGTCCAGTGTCCGGTGTTGTGGGGGCGCATGGCCAGCTCGTTGACGAGGACGCGCTCATCCGCTCCCTCTCCGACGACAAACATCTCGACGGCCAGGACGCCGGTGACGCCCAGCTCCGAGGCAATGCGTTCTCCGATGCGGCGCGCTTCAGCTGCTGTCTCGGGTCGGATACCGATCGCGGGAGCCGTGACCTCGGCACACACGCCGTCCACTTGGACGGTGGAGGCGACGGGCCAGGAGGCAACCTCGCCCGAGGGGGTGCGTGCCAGCAGGGCCGCCACCTCACCCGTGAAGGGCACCAGGGCCTCGGCCAGGAGTGAGCCGCCTCCCCACCATGACTCGACGTCGGCGGGACTGTGGGCCACCGCGACACCGTGGCCGTCGTAGCCGCCTCGCGGGGTCTTGACGATGAGGGGCCAGCCGATGACCGCTCCGAAACGCTCCAGCTCAGCCGCGTTGTCGACGCGTGCCCATGCCGGGCAGGGGATGCCCATCTCACTCAGGCGCGCACGCATCTGAAGCTTGTCCTGGGCGTACAGGAGAGCGGGGGCCGGGGGTTGCACGGAGACGACGCGCGCGGCTTCCTCCATGGTTTGGGCAGGAATATGCTCATGTTCGAAAGTGAGGACGTCCGCACCGTCGATGAGCGCGCGAACGGCGTCCAGATCCTTGGGGGCACCGACAGCCTTGTCGACGGTCACCAGACCGGTCGACCCATCCTCGGCCTCGACGAGGACCCGAAGGTTAATGCCGAGCGCGATAGCGCTCTCCTGCATCATGCGTGCCAGCTGTCCGCCGCCGATGACGGCCACGGTGGGAGGAGTCAACATATCGCGTTCCACGCCTCCCAATCTACCGCTCTCCTAAAAGCGACGCGAGCGGCGTCCCATGGAAATGAGCGGCCCTTCGGGCATGACGCGATCGGGGTCCAGGGACGCGGGGATTGCTGCGACGGATATCGTGAAAACGGGGGGAATGTTGGACTTGAGTTCCAGGCGCCCGCCCATCGCCTGGGCCAGGTCGTGGGCGAGAGCCAGGCCAATGCCCGTCGAACCGTGTCCAGACACACCCTTTTCGAAGATGTCGGGTGCTAGGGCTTCGTCGATACCTTCGCCTTCGTCACTGACCTCAATGATGACGCCGCGTTTGGAGGAGCCGGCGTGCGCCCACACGCGCGTCATTCCATCTCCGTAACGCAGGGAGTTTTCGATGAGCGTGGCCAGTACCTGTCCGAGTTTGCCGGCGTCGGCCAGGATCGGACGCTCAGCCTCATCGAGGAAGACGAGGGGACGGCCTGCCGCCTTGAACTGGTCCTCCCACTCTTCGCGGGCGGTGTTAAAGACTTCGAGGATGTGGATGGCCTCGGTTTGCCCACCGTTTTGGCGCTTGGAGACGTCGAGGAGTTCGGAAACGACGTTGGTCATGCGCTCGACCTGTTCGAGGCAGGTACGGGCTTCGGCACGCACTTCCTCCTCGGAGGAGATGAGTTCAATTTCCTCCAGGCGCATCGACAGGGCGGTGAGCGGCGTGCGCAGCTGGTGGGAGGCGTCGGCGGCGGCTTGGCGCTCGGCGGCGAGGCGTCCGGCCATGCGCTCGCCTGTGCGGGCGAGTTCCTCGGAGACCAGGTCGATCTCTTCGATGCCGGATTCTTCAACGCGGGCGCGCACGCCGCCGGAGCCGATCTGCTCAGCCTGTGCGGCCAGGTAGATGAGGGGCGCGGACAGGGAACGCGAGAGCGAGCGAGCCATGAGCAGGCCGATCAGCATAGAGCCGATCATGCCAGCACCGAACATGCCGCACGCCCACAGGATGCGGGCAGTCGCGCCCGAGGCTGAGGAAGTGAGCTGGACACTCACGCCGCTCGGGGACTCCGCAAAGGCTGCCATCGTACGCCCGGTCGGCTCAGTCTCGTCCGTAATGAGGTTGTGGCCGGGCACGAGAATACGGTAGCTGAGTTCGTCGCGGCCCTCATTCTGGTCAGCGACGAGCGCCGCTACTGACTCAGCGTCCGTGCTCTCGCCCGCCGCGTTGCGGCGGTCGATGCTCTGAACGATGCGCTGGGCAGCGACTTCCAGGTCACGCTGCTCGGAAGCCCAGATAGACACCGAGGCAAAAAACGCGCCGGGCAGGCCCATGACGACGCACACGACAGCGACGACGGAGACAATCATCCTCACCGCGCGTGCGCGCATGGTGACCCTCCTTTAGCGACGGATTATCGCGCGCTTTCGAATCGGAAGCCCATTCCGCGCACGGTCGTAATGTAGTGCGGGTCGGTCGCGTCATCGCCGAGCTTACGACGCAGCCAGGACACGTGCATGTCCAGGGTCTTGGTGGAGCCGGTCGGGTCGGAACCCCAGACCTCGCGCATGAGCGCGTCGCGAGCGACGACGGACCCGGCCTCGCGCAGCAGAACGCGCAGCAGGTCGAACTCCTTGGCCGTCAGGCTCAACTCCACGTCGCCGACGAAGGCGCGATGGGCTGCGACGTCCATGCGGATGTCCTGGGCGCGCAGCTCGCCTTCAGCGGGTTCTGCGACCTGACGACGCAGGAGCGCGCGCACGCGGGCGAGCAGCTCGGCCAGACGGAAGGGCTTGGTCACGTAGTCGTCCGCGCCCGCGTCGAGGCCGACAACCATGTCAACTTCGTCTGTGCGTGCGGTGAGAATGAGGATCGGGACCCGGTTTCCGGCGGCGCGGATCTCACGGGCGACGTCGAGGCCGTCCATGTCAGGCAGACCGAGGTCCAGGACGACCAGGTCGATGCTGCGTGTGTCGGCCAGGGCTGCACCGCCCGTGGCGTGCGCGCGCACGTCGTATCCTTCCCTGCCCAGGGCCCGCGCGAGGGGCTCGGAGATGGCCGGATCGTCTTCAACGAGGAGAACTGTAGTCACACTCTCATCTTAGCAATTCTGAACCAAAACTTTCACCTCTCTTGACCCAAAAAACGTGGGCGTCAGGAGTCAACGAAAGACGCTGAGAACGCTCGTGTCAGGCGACACGAGCAGAGAGCAGGTAGGGAGAAACAGGCCCAAAACCGCGCAAGTCTGCGGTCGGGAACTCCTCGAGTTCGTACCCCTCGCCACCCTTGCCAGCGGCGATCGCAGCCGCGGTGGCAGGATCGGTGAGTATCTTACCGACCGGTGCGATGTCCACGAGGCGAGACGCCAGATTAACGGTCGGACCGAAGACATCGCCGGAGCGCGAAAAGACGTCACCACGCACAAAAGACGCGCGTACGGGAAGCATTTCATCGTCGGCATTGAGACGTTCAATGAGGGCGGTTGCCACGCGCAATCCGGTGGGCAGGTCATCGGCGATATAGAGAACGGCGTCGCCGATCATCTTGACGACGCGACCGCCCTCTTCGATGACCGCCGTCCGACTTTCTTCCTCGAAGCGCTCGATGAGGCCGACCAGAGCATCCCCGAGAATCGTCGAGGACGAGGTGTAGGAGACCATGTCCACGAAGCCGAGGCAACGATTGAGCGGGAAGCGGCTGTGACGCTCCTCGTGACCGCGCTGAGAGACCTCGCGGTCAAAGCGCGAGAGGGTCGCCTCGAGCTGACGACGCCAGGAGTACACGAACATCTCCTGGAAAACGTCGATGTGCTCACGCATGTGGTCGAGCACGTACATGCGAGCCGTCGTGTCGTCCAGCATGAGCCGACGCATCGAGTCCTCCACCAGGGCCTCAAACTGCCACAGAGCGAGGCGGTCGGCCAGGTGGGAGTTGGCGCGGAGGAGCGAGCGCGACGTGGCGGTATCGATAACACCAGACTCGACAAGGTCGTGCCACTTGCCAAACACATCGAGGTCACGCTGGGAGAACATCGGCTCATCCGGATCGGGGGCTTGGAAGCCCAGGGCGATCCAGAACTGCAAGACGCGCTCGATCGGAGTGTCCGTCGCCTCGGCGAGGTCGCGGGCAGAGTATGTGAGATGACCACCGAGCAGCTGGGGAACGTAGCTGGTTGCGGTGAGGTCATCGGGAGATGCATGGGACGATGCCGCACGCTCATCCATCGCGATTCCCTCCTCGTCAGGCTGACTCAACACCACATCAGCGGATGATAAGTATAGTAGATCACGCTTTAAGGTCACAGTAAATTATGACCTCACGCACTGACAATTGTAGTAGACTGATTGATTTTTCACCACTCATTTGCACATTTACCTGCGATAACTCCGTTTTTTGCACTATTTTGCAGCTTGACTGCGCGCGACGTGACACATGGTCCACAATGTGCCTATGCGCCTCGTTCTTGCCTCCGCCTCCCCCGCCCGCCGTGCCACGCTCATCGCGGCGGGCATCACGCCAATAGTCCGGGTGTCCACCGTTGACGAGGAGGCCGTCCTCGCCGCGCTGCCCGGCGGACGCGCATTCTCAGGAGGCGCAACCACCCCCGCTGCCGAGGTGGCGACCCTCGCCGCCGCCAAGTGCACAGACGTGTGCGAGGCCCTGGCCCAGGGAGACCCAGAGCTGCCCGAGGGGGATCCCGTCCTCGTCGTCGGCTGCGACTCGATGCTCGAGATTGATGGCCAGATGCTCGGCAAACCCCACACCCCCGAGGTTGCCCGCGAGCGCATCCGCGCCATGCGCCGCACGACCGCCACCCTGTGGACGGGACACTCGGCAGCGATCCTCGCCCCGGCCTCGTCGACCGACGGGAGGACGGGCACGCGCACGGTAAGCGCAAGCGTCACCCGCTCCGCCTCGACCCAGGTCCACTTCGGAGACATCTCGGACGCAGAGATCGACGCGTACGTGGCGACGGGTGAGCCGCTGCACGTGGCAGGATCCTTTACAGTGGACGGCCTGGGCGGTCCCTTCATTGAGGGGGTGACTGGCGATTATCACTCGGTCGTCGGTATCTCGTTGCCGCTGCTGCGCTCCATGGCCTCCGAGCTGGGCGTGTTTTGGCCGGACCTGTGGGATGCACCGCGCCCCTGAGTTTCACTCCTCAACGACCTGCGTAATCCCCGTACTGTAGGGGCATGGATAACAGCACTGCATGGGGCGTCGGCCTCGCAACGATCACCCTGGACGGAACAACTCTCGACACGTGGTATCCCGCCCCGCATCTGGGCGAACCCGGGAGCGATGAGGAGCTGGCAACTTCGCTGGCCCTGCTGGAGCGCGTGGACGATGCGCGCCGCGTGCGTACCGTCGTCGTGACGACGACGATTGACCTGACAGCGGCCCCCGCCTCGACCGAGGACGCTTACCTGCGCCTGCACTTGCTTTCCCATCGCCTGGTGAAGCCCAACGCGATCAACCTGGACGGTATCTTCGCGGTGCTGCCCAACGTCGTGTGGACGGATGCGGGTCCGTGTGCGGTCGCCGATTTCGAGGTCACCCGCCTGCGCCTGCGCGCCCGCGACGGTCGCCCCGTGACCGTGCAGGGCATCGACAAGTTCCCGCCGATGGTCAACTACGTGCTGCCCTCGGGCGTGCGTATCGCCGACGGCACCCGTGTGCGCCTGGGTGCCTACCTGTCCGAGGGCACGACCGTCATGCACGCCGGCTTCGTCAACTTCAACGCGGGCACGCTGGGTCGCTCCATGGTCGAGGGCCGCGTCTCGCAGGGCGTCGTCATCGGCGACGGCTCGGACGTGGGCGGCGGTGCCTCCACGATGGGCACGCTGTCGGGCGGCGGCAAGCAGCGCGTGCGCCTGGGCGAGCGCTGCCTGCTGGGCGCGAACTCGGGCCTGGGCATCGCTTTGGGCGACGACTGCGTCGTCGAGGCCGGCCTGTACGTGACCGCCGGCGCGAAGGTGACGCTCATCGATTCGTCCGGCGAGGCCGAACCGCGCACGATCGCAGCGCGCGAGCTGTCGGGTGCGTCGAACATTCTGTTCCGCCGCAACTCTCAGACGGGTCGCATCGAGGCCATCGCCCGCGCGGGCGTCGTGGGCATCGAACTCAACGACGCACTGCACGCGTCGAACTGACGAGGACACACCGAACGAGGCCGGGGCGCGTTATGCGTCCCGGCCTCGTGTCGTTGTAGAAACCGTCAGCGGGCGGACCATGCCTCGCGGATGCGGCTGACCGCAGCTGCCACGCGCTCGTCGGTGGCGGTGAGGGCCACGCGCACGCGCCCGTGGGCAGCGGTACCGTAGAAGTCGCCGGGAGCGGCGAGGATGCCAAGTTCGGCCAGTCGGTCCACGAGCACCCATGAGTCGGTCGGGTTGGCGGGGTCGGCGACCCACAGGTACAGGCCAGCCGCACTGTCGGGGTCAACGTCGAGGCCGGCGTCGGTCAGGGCCTCGAGGAGGAGGGTGCGTCGCGCGGCGTAGACCTCCCGTTGGTCCTTGACGTGTTCGGTGTCAGTCAGGGCGAGGGCCATCGCATGTTGAACGGGGGCGGGCACCATGAGGCCAGAGTGCTTACGCGCGTTCACGATGGGGGCGACCAGCGCGGGATCGCCGTAGATGAGGGCGGCGCGGTAGCCCGCGAGGTTCGACTGCTTGGACAGCGAGTACAGGACGAGGAGGCCGCTCGCGTCACCGTCGCAAACGTCGACATTCAGCAGGGAGGGCACGCCCTCGCTCACATAGGGTTCGGCCCAGGGCAGGGCCGCGTAGCACTCGTCGGAAACAACGACAGCACCCTGGGAGCGCGCCCACGCGACGACTCCGCGCAGCTCGTCCTTACTCATGACGTGTCCATCGGGGTTTCCGGGCGAGTTCAGGTAGACGAGGGTGGCCTCGGGCCACGAGTCGGGGTTCGTCGGGTCGACGGGGACGGGAGTCGCTCCAGCCAGGCGGGCACCGATGTCGTAGGTCGGGTAGGCAACCTCGGGAACCAGGACGGTGTCGCCGGGGCGTACGCCGAGCAGGAAGGGGACCCACGCGACGGCTTCCTTCGAGCCAATCGTGGGAATCACGCCACCGAGGCCGACATCGACCATATTGCGTCGCGCCCCCCAAGCGAGGATCGCATCGCGCACCTCAGCGGTGCCAATCACCGTCGGGTAGCCGTGCGCGTTGGATGCCTCGGCGAGGGCATCTCGGATGAACGCGGGGGTGTCGTCGACGGGCGTGCCGACGCTCAGATCACAGATTCCCCCGGGATGTGCAGCTGCGCGCGCTTTAGCGGGTGCAAGCTGATCCCAGGGGAATTCGGGCAGGTCGAGGGGGCGAGGCAGCGTAGTTGTCATGCCACTACCCTATCGACTGTCAGAGGTTTTCTGCCTTCCATTCCTCATTCTGAGGAGGCAGCGCGGCAATCATCGGGTCGTCGTAGTCCTGGACGCCGGTCTTCTGGGCACCGCCGGGGCTACCCAGCTCGTTGAAGAAATCGACGTTGGCGCGCAGGTAGTCTGCCCACTCCTCGGGCAGGTCATCCTCGTAGAAGATCGCTTCGGTGGGGCACACAGGCTCGCACGCGCCGCAGTCCACGCACTCCTCGGGGTGAATGTAGAGCGTGCGCTCCCCCTCGTAGATGCAGTCGACGGGGCACTCGTCCACGCACGCGCGATCCTTGACGTCCACGCACGGCTGCGCGATGACGTAGGTCATGAGACGTTCCTCCTGGTCAGTTCTAAAGACTCGTTGATTCTATTATTCACGTATGAGCAGCCCCGAGTCACCCACCGCACATATTCCCGCGGAAAACGGCGCATTGTCGCCGCATGCCCAGCGCGCACACACCGACGCAGGAGAGCAAATTTCCGCACGCCTCCTTCGCGCAATTCCCGATCTGCCGTGGATGCGCTTCGAGGTCGGCGAGAGAATCGTCATCCGCTACCGCCTGGCAGACGGTCTGCACGACGCCCTGGGAGAGGTCTTAGAGGTGGCTCCCACCCACGTCACGGTCGCGACGAGGCGTGGGCCGGTTCGCGTGGATGCCCACACGATGGTGACGGGCAAGAGGGTGCCTCCCCCGCCCACGATCTAGCGGGCGGAGGGGGCACTCGGGTGGGTCAGCGGTTGGCGCGGCGCTCGCGAGCGGCGATCTTGAAACGCTCCTGAGCGTCCAGGACGACCTTGCGCACGCGCACGGCCTCGGGGGTGACCTCGACGCACTCGTCGTTGGCCGCGAACTCGAGGGACTCCTCGAGGGTCAGCTTGCGCGAGGGGGTCAGCGACTCGTACACGTCTGCGGTCGCGCTGCGGGTGTTCGTCTGCTTCTTCTCGCGGCAGATGTTCACGTCCATGTCCTCGCCGCGCGGGTTCTCGCCCACGACCTGGCCCTCGTAGACCTCCGAGGAGGGTTCGACGATGAAGGAGCCGCGCTCCTGCAGGTTCGTCATCGCGTACGGGGTGGCCTGGCCGGCGCGGTCGGCGACGAGCGAGCCGGTGAGGCGCTGCTCAATGGTGCCCTGCCAGGGGGCGTAGCCCTCGGAGATGGACGACGCGATGCCGGTGCCGCGCGTTTCGGTAAGGAAGCGCGTGCGGAAGCCGATGAGGCCGCGGGCGGGGACGACGAACTCGAGGCGAATCCAGCCCGACCCGTGGTTCGCCATGGTTTCCATGCGGCCCTTGCGGGCGGCCATGAGCTGCGTGATGGCACCGAGGTACTCTTCGGGGATGTCGATCGTCATGCGCTCCATGGGTTCGCTGAGGACGCCGTCGATCTCCTTGGTGACGACCTGCGGCTTGCCGACGGTCAGCTCGAAGCCCTCGCGGCGCATCTGCTCAACGAGGATCGCCAGGGCGAGTTCGCCTCGGCCCTGAACCTCCCAGGCGTCGGGACGCTCGGTGGGCAGGACCTTCAGCGACACGTTGCCGACGAGTTCACGGTCCAGGCGGTCCTTGACCTGGCGCGCCGTGACCTTCGCGCCTTTGACGCGACCCGCCATGGGCGAGGTGTTGATGCCAATCGTCATAGAGATCGCCGGGTCGTCGACCGTGATGAGTGGGAGGGGACGCGGGTCCTCGAGGTCAACGAGGGACTCACCGATCATGATGTCTTCGATGCCGGCGACGGCGACGATGTCGCCGGGCGCAGCGGAGTCGGTCGAGACGCGCTCGAGGCCCTCGGTGGCCAGCAGCTCGGAGATGTGCACGCGCTGGATGGTGCCGTCGTGGCGGGCCAATCCCACGTCGGCCCCCTTCTTGAGGGTGCCGTTGTGGATGCGCAGCAGGGCCAGACGGCCCAGGAAGGGCGAGGCATCCAGGTTGGTGACGTGCGCCTGCAGGGGCATGTCCTCGTCGTAGGAGGGACCCGGGATGCGGCTGAGGATAGTCTCGAACAGGGGTTCGAGGTTCTCGGTGGGCAGCTGGCCGTCGCCCGGGTTCTCGAGGGAGCACTTGCCAGCCTTAGCGGAGGCGTACACGACGGGGACGTCCATGAGGGAGTCCACGTCGATGTCGATGCCCTCGTTCATGAGGTCCTCGCCGAGGGAGAGCAGCAGGTCGGTCGTCTCGGAGACGACCTCGTCGATACGCGAGTCGGGGCGGTCAACCTTGTTGACGACGACGATGACGGGCAGGTGAGCCTGGAGGGCCTTGCGCAGGACGAAGCGGGTCTGCGGGAGTGGGCCTTCGGAGGCGTCAACCATGAGGACGACGCCGTCGACCATGGACAGGCCGCGCTCAACCTCGCCGCCGAAGTCGGCGTGGCCGGGGGTGTCAATGACGTTGATGGTGACGCCGTCCTGAAGGCCCAGGGCCTGCGCGGCGGGGCCGCGATAGTGGACGGCGGTGTTCTTGGCGAGAATGGTGATGCCCTTTTCTCGTTCAAGATCGCCGGAGTCCATGACGCGCTCGCCGGTCTTTTCGACCGTGTCACGCTCGGAGAACGCTCCGGATTGCCAGAGCATTGCGTCAACCAGCGTGGTCTTTCCGTGATCGACGTGTGCAACGATCGCGACGTTTCGCAGGTCGAGACGCGTGGGCATATCTGGACTCCTCACATGTGGACACCTATTATTGCGTGTGATGGGGCACAGAAGCCCGATTGACAATCGAACGGCTGACCGATTCCACGCACATACCCCTTCAGAATATCGGCATACGGAGGGCCTATGCGCATGCCATCCTGCGACATCCACCACGTCGCTACCCCACCCAGCTGGACCGATTGGTCTATTTGCCGAGAAACACCCCCACCACTTAACTGATAGATATGAGCGACATCGCCACCCTATCCGCCACTGTCCCCTCAGCCTCGACACAAATCACCCCTTTCGGGGCACACCTCCTGTCCTGGCACCCAACCAACGATGATGACGTCCTATGGCTTTCCTCCCGCGCCGTGCTCGACGGCACGAAAGCAATCCGCGGTGGGGTCCCCCTCTGTCTTCCCTGGTTCGGGGGCCCCGATGACTCCCCGTCACGCCCGGGGTCCGGCGCAGGAGCACACGGTTTCGCCCGCACCTCCACGTGGAAGCTCCTCTCCTCCACCCGCCCCACGAACGATGCCCCGGCCTCGTTCTCCTTCGAACTGCACCACACGGGCGAGACCTCCATGCTCTACCCCCATTCCTTCTGCGCGCGCCTCGATGTGAGCGCGGGTGCCGAGCTGGACATGAGTCTGACTCTGACGAACGAGGACGATCACCCCTTCGCGATCGAGGCCGCCATGCACACCTACCTGCGCGTCGGGGACGTCAAGGACGTGAGCGTCGAGGGACTGGACGGCGAGCGCTACTTCGACAAGGTGCGCGGCCGCTACACCACCCAGCGCGGCGACCTGAGCTTCGTGGGTTTCACCGACCGCGTCTACACGACGACGCAGCAAGTCAGCGTCATCGACCCGAAGCTGGACCGACGCATCATCGTGGATAAGAACGGCTCCGGCTCCACCATCGTGTGGAACCCCTGGTCACAGGGCGCGGCCACCATGAGCGATATCGGCGAGGGCGAGTGGCAGCACTTCGTGTGCGTAGAGACCGCGGCGGTGCGCGAGAGGGCGCTGACGCTGTGGCCGGGCCACCCTCACATCATGACGCAGACCCTCGCCGTGGAGACGCTGGACTGAGCGGCCCGCGGGTAGGATTGAGGGCAGCTACGACCAGAAAGGCCACCATGGCTCTCACCTCCGCGATTGCGTCCGCCTACCTGTCTGTTTCCCGGTGGAAGCTGTCTACGCAGCCCTTGCCGGACAAGGTCATCGTTATCGGTGCCCCGCACACCTCGAATTGGGACGGCGTCTTCATGGCGATTTCTATGTGGAAGTCGGGGCGCACGTTCTCGTTCCTGGTGAAGGATTCCGTGGTGAAGGCCCCGCTGCTGGGCTGGTTCGTCAAGAAGATCGGCGCGGTTCCCGTGGAGCGCAGCGCGGCCCACGGCCTCGTCGAGCAGGTCGCCCAGCGTATCCGCGAGTCCGACTCGTTCACGCTGTGCATCACCCCGAAGGGGACGCGTTCGCCGCGTGAGTTCTGGAAGTCGGGCTTCTACCGCATCGCCATGGAGGCGGATGTGCCGATCCAGCTGGGCTTCATCGACCGCAACACCCGCACCTTCGGGTGGGGGCCGACGTACCGTCTGACGGGTGATGTGCGGGCCGACATGGACGTGATTCGCGCGTTTTACGCGGGCAAGGTGGGCGTCAAGCCCGCCAAGACCTCGGTCCCGCGTCTGCGTTCCGAGGACGAGGCGTCGTGAGGGGTGCACGCGCAATGGCCTGCGCCGGTGGGGCGCTGGCGCTGTGTGCGCTCGGTGCGCCCGCCGTCGCGGATGATCCGACGCCGATTCACCTGGCTGAGGTCTACGACATCACTCCTGGGGTGTCCGCCACCCACGAGGTGACGCTCTCGACGGATCATCCGCTCATCGGCGAGCAGTGCCAATCGATGGGGACGGGCGCGCAAGCGTCCTCCGCCGTGCTAGTTGACGTCAACGGTATCGACGGCTGCCGCTTCACGTGGGTGCTACCCAGTGCGGGGTCGGAGATCGTGACGGTCGACTCTGGCGGCGTTTTCCACTTTCATTCGGAATCCGCCCGCCTTCTCGAGGGGTTTTCCACGCCCGAGGCCGTCGCCACCATCGACTCTGTCACGCTGGTCGCGCACGCCTCCGAGATCGTCGAGGCCTCGGAAGGCGGGGCCGTCACGTCTGCGGGCTTCTCAACGAAGACGGACGCGAGCACGGTCACGTGGACGAATGTGCGCGACGATGTGACCGCGACGGGCACGGTGAACGCCGACGCGGCGGCCGCGTCCCCCACGCCTTCCGTTTCTCCCACACCGTCACCGTCGCCGTCACCGAGCCGGGAACGAGGCGGGGGTTCCTCGCGCTCGTCCCTGACCCCGATCTTTGCGATCACCGGCGGCGTCCTCGCCCTGGTTCTCGTGGGCGCGTTCATTCAGTGGACTCACCGGTCGCGTCAGGCGGCGGCCGACGCCCAATTCGACTGGGATGCATCCGTGCGAGCGTCGCAGCGCGAGGCCGCCTTGGAGGCGAAGACGGGAGCAGCGCCCTACGCGTCCCCCACGCCTGGGTCCGCGCTGTCGGCGCTCACGCCTGCGCCGCCCGCACCGGAGGCCGATTCGTCTCGCGAAGACCCCACAGATATACCGCCGACCCCGGAGTCCAGCGAGCGCTTCGCTCCCCCGCCGGGTGACTGATCATTCGAGCAATGCTCGGGTGTTCTAGCCGATGTGGAAGTAACGTTCAACGAGTTCTTCGACGGACACCCGCGAGTCGGCCAGGTCGTCTCTCAGGTGCATGTCGCCCAGCTCGACCAGGCGTGCGGCCCACGAGTCAATGAGACCGGCCGGGAACACACCGCCTTCCTCGTAGTCTTCGCGCTGCGTGAGAAGGCGGCCCGCGGCCTCGAAACACGACGAGGGCAGCTGGTCGAGGCCGGGGGTCTGTGAGGCGTCACCGTCAACTTTGCGCTTGCTCGCGTAGTCGGCCATGCCGGGTCGTGTCAGCCCGATGCGCGCGGCAACCACAATGCCCGCCAGGAGCAGATGGATGGCCGCCGACCCGTCCGGGCTGCGCAGCTCGATGGTCTGGGAGTCGTTAGGAAGTCCTGCGATGGGCGGCTCGTTCGGGTTCGCGTCCCGGAACATCGAGTCGTCGATGTTCTGCCACCCGAGAGGCACGCGCACGAGGACCGAGCGGTTACGGTCACCCCAGCAGATCGCGGTCGGTGCCTCCTGATGGGGCACGAGGCGCAGGAACGAGGTAGGCACGGTGTTCCCGAAAGCCGTCAGCGACGCGGCGTGCGACAGGTAGCCGCCGATGACTTTCAAGGCCGCCTCCGTGAGGCCCGATCCCGTGGAGAACTGGTTGACGCCGTCCTTGACCAGGCGGGTATGGAAGTGCATGCCGGATCCGGCCTGCCCCACCGCAATCTTGGGCGAGAAGGACACTTCGATGCCGTATGAGTGGGCGACCTCGCGCAGCACCCACTTGGCCAGCACCATCTGATCGGCCGCGGCGCACGCGTCTACGGGCAGGAATTCGATCTCCTGCTGGATCATCTGACGCCCATCCGACACGAAGTTACCGACCTCGGAGTGGGCGTACTTGACGGCGCACCCCATGCTCACCAGGTGGAGCAGGGTCTCGGTGCGTACGTCCTCCCACTTCGAGAACGGCCCAGACTCGTGGTAGCCGCGCTGGGGTTCGACCCGGAACAGCGGGTCCTCCGGGGAGAAGAGGTAGTACTCGAGTTCGCCGAGGGCCTCGAGGGTGCATCCTGTCTGCGCCTCGAGGGCGCGCTGAGCCTTGCGCAGGATCTCCTGCGGGGCCGAGGCCAGGGGCGCCCCGCTCACATCGTAGAAACCACACAGGAACTCCACCGTGGGGATCGCGGAGAAGGGGTTGAGGAACGCGGTGGCCAGGCGCGGTACCACGTACAGGTCGGAGGAAGTCGCCTCGACGAAGGTGAAGAGCGAGGATCCGTCGACGCGTTCACCGAGGGTGAGGACGCGGTCGAGATGCGCCTTGGATTGAATCGCAAAGTTAAGGGTCTTGAGCCGGCCATCTCCGCCGACGTAGCGAAGGTTGAGCATCGAGATCCGATTGTCTTCGATGTATCCGATGATGTCGGCCTTCGTGAACTCTTGCGCGGGCTTCCCTAAGGCTTGCACGAGGGGATTCGGACTGAGGGAGACGGTGTCGGTCGAGAGCATCTCAAACTCCTCTTTGAGCATGACTTGTTTCACACGATCACCTCACACGTTACCACCACACAGCTACTCCAACACCCGCACACCACCATCTGAAGTCCACACACCGCGCCCCACTGAAAGAGACCGCGGACATAAGTGAGGGCCGCGCGCCAATTCAGACACGCGGCCCTGTGCCCCCTAGCGGGGCGAGGTCCGGAGCAGGCATGGAACCCCGCCCCGCCAGGCTCCTATGAGCGCGGCGACCACGATTTCAAGCGCTCAGCAAGTTCACGCGCGCAAGTATCCAAGCGCTCAGCTTCTAGCGCGTCCTCACGTTTGACTGCACGCCAATAATCGACCTTTGTGTGCAAGAACTCACGGCGCAATTCGATGATCTGCGCCTCCTCCTGAAGGCGCGCATCCTGCTGCTCAAGGAGGGAAATAAACTCGGAAATATCACGGTCCACGCCCAACCCCGAGCGCACATAGTCCCGCATATCAGCAATCGACATACCCGACGCCGACAGACACGCGACCCAGGTAAGCAACTCCAGATCGCCTTCCGTGTAGATACGATGCCCACTCGAGGGATCGCGCGCAATGGCAGGAATAACGCTGACGTCCTCGTAATAGCGCAGGGTAGACGGGGGCAAGCCAACGAGCGCCGCTACCTCCTTAATAGAGTACGTGCGCCCGGAGCCTGTTCCTGCCATGACCTCACCCTAAAAGACCTCAAGCCCTTGAAGTCAAGCGGAATTGGGGGACGTGCATCACGCGGCGCGACCTGCACAAAGATCGCCTCCGCGCGACCGTGCGGCCACTCACGACCGCGACGGGAGTTCGACCGCTAGACCACCATCATCGGAGAAGCTCCGCTCGATGCTGGAAGGCCCAAATCGAGAAGGGTTCATCTCGCATTTTCTTCTCCGCACGCCCCAGCAGCTCGCAGCCACCATTCATATAAAAGCGAGCATTGGATTCCGTACACGTCACCAGTCCGTACGCGCGCCCACCCCGCTTCGCCACGAAGTCGGGAAGGACTTTGGCAACGAGCCATCGGCCTACTCCCCGACCCTGCATCCGCTTATCGACCGACAGAATCTCGAGATACCAGTCAAAATCGCCATTATCAATAGCGATCTGATCTCCGTCGTAGGACGCCTGGGCAAAGTCAGCCACCAGGAGCGGAGATGCGTAGCGGAAGAGGCGATACCCGCCGCTGACCACGTTACGCCAGAAGCCGATTGGCCGATCATGCATGAGTGCAACGGCGATAACCTGTCCCTCATGTTCAACGACGAGAGCGTTTCTGGAGGTCAGGTAGGCTTTCGCCATCATCTCATTGAGGACAGCCAGACATTGTGGGTAACGCTCCGTCTGGTAGACATATGGCTTGAGCGTGAGATGAAATGGATAGTCAAGAAATCCTTCCGTGATAATGCGTGTCATTTCAGGAATATCTGCACTCGTTGCGGGCCGACACTTCACAGCGCCCCTCCTCTGTTAGACCGGATAGCACCTCGTAATAAGGTCGAAAACCTGACGTCAGGTAGACAGTTGTCATACTACGCGATGATTTCTCAGGAGACCTTGTCAGTTAGAGGATTTTTTCTTTGGCATGCGAGGCATACCAACTTGACGTTCGGTCAGACATTCTCAGGCCCCGGCCCCTCCATTGCTTTGCGCGCGCGAACAGACGATAATCGAGTGACCTAGATCCAGGAGGATTGCATGCGACTTTTCCGCACCCTGTGCGCAACGCTCGGGACCCTATTCATCGTGTCGACCCCGTCGTTAGGGGCCTACGCAGCCGCGATCCCGCCTTTGTCGGAGACGTCCGTCCTGGCTACGGACGTCCACCTCACTGACGCGGCATCGGCCCTTTCTGTGGAGAACAAGGGCAGCGCCACCGTGGCCGCACCGTTGCGTGCCGCCGCTGAGGAGGCATCGTCGACTCCATCTTTGTGGCTATTGACCGCCCTGATCATCAGCATCATCATCCTTGTTCTGGTGGTCGTCTTCATCGTCTACGCCTTGCGTTCACAGAAGGCCAAGAAGAAGTCACAGGCTCAGCGTGTCCCTCCCTCAAGCCAGGGAAGCGTTCCTTTCCCGGTACGGCCCGGCATGCCCGAGGCCTCGGCATACACTGGCGGTCCCGCTCAGTTCGGTCAGGGGGCAACGTACAACCCCTACCCTGCGCAGGATGCGACACCCGGTGGCCCGACGCCGCGCGAAACGGGCTTCGTCTGGCAACGACAGACGGGTCCCGCCCCGGCTGCTCCTCAGCAGCCCATCCACGCTCCCACAGCTGGCGGCACCCCCGGCCGGCCTCTCGGCGCTCCTATGAGCATGTTCCCCTCCGCTCAGCGCGGCCCCAACCCTGCAGCGCCCGAGAACGCACCGCAACAGCCCCCGATGGGCGGTGCCGCGGTGGTCGGCGGCACCGCTTCCATGTCGGGTGAGAAGACAGAACTGCTCACGACATTTGGCGGTTCAGATCCCGACGCGAAGACGCAGTTGTTCGGCACCTACGACGGCCAAGCCGACCCCGACGCCAAGACACAGCTATTCGGCACCTACGACGGCCAAGCCGACCCCGACGCCAAGACACAGCTATTCGGCACCTACGACGACCAAGGCGCAGCTGCCGCGGCTCCCGCTGCTGAGCCGGTCGAGGCACCCAAGCCGGAGTCGGTCGCAGCGTCCCATGGGGCAGCACCCGCAGCCCCCATTCCTGCGCCTGCGCCTGAGACCGCTCCTGCCGCGCCAGAGGACCCAGGCTTGGTCACCGTCAAGCTCCCACGCTTCAAGCCCGAAGCACAGGCACAACCCACACCCGAAGCAGAGTCCGCCGCAGCACCCGAAGACCCCGGCATGCTCACCGTCAAGCTCCCACGCTTCAAGCCCGAAGCACAGGCACAACCCACACCCGAAGCAGAGTCCGCCGCAGCACCCGAAGACCCCGGCATGCTCACCGTCAAGCTCCCACGCTACAAGCCCGAGGCGCAGACGGATCTCGCACCCACACAAGATCCCCAGCCCGAGCAGCCTGCCCCCGCTCAGTCCGCCGCGCAGCCGGAGCAGGTCGACGCGCCCACTCCCGAGCAAGCGCCGGCCGAGGCACCTCAGTACGTTGACGTCCCGACCGTCAAGCTGCTGCGGGTCCCCACCCAGCAAGCATCTGCCGCGTCGCCCGAGCAGGCCGCACCTCCTGAGCCGGAACACGTCGCGTCGCCCGAAGCGTCCTCCACTCCCGTAGCGGCTCCTGCGCCTCAGCCGGTTGCCCCGCCGCAGCCACCCGTTGCGCCCGAGGCGATGCCCGCCCCGGCCTCGTCCCTTGGGAATGACTCGGATGAAGGCGTGCCCACCGTGCAGATGCCTCAGTTCGACAGGATGGATTCCTTCGACTGGGACTCCCCCGCCGCGAGCCAGCAGGCACCGCAACCCCAGCAGGCACCGCAACCCCAGCAGGCACCGCAGACTCCTGCGGTGCCGGCCGCGCCGCAGATGCAGGTACCTCAGCAGCCCATGCCGACGGCACCCGCTCAGCCCTTCCCACCGGTAGATCAGGGCGCTGCCGCGCAGCAGGTTCCCACGGCACCCCAGGCTCCCGAGCAATCCGGCGGCTTCCAGGAGAGCTGGACCTCGCAGTTCTCGTGGAGCGAAGAGATCCGTCCGGAGCCGCAAGCACAGAAGAAGCGCCGCTGGCCCTGGTCGAAGCGCCGCAAGCAGAAGGGTGAAGAAGAGGCCGCACAGGCGCTGCCCGAGGGCAATGCGCCCGGCGCTACCGCGCACATGCCGGTGATCGCCGTCGACGCGCAGGACGACGACTGGCAGAAATGGAACTCACGGAACTGACGTGTGAGACCCGAGGGGCGTTCGTTAGTGCGAGCGCCCCTCGGTTGTTGTCTCTTCCAGGGTGGAGGCGTTATCGGCGCTGATTTCGTCGGCCACCGCGGCGCTCACGACACCCGTAGAGTCTTCCCCGGCCTCGTCAATGTATCCGTAGCGTTCCGCGAGGAAACGTTCCCGGTAGAGGTGGTCGGCCGTGTCGCCGATCGTGCGCATGAGGGAGGCATTCAGAAACGCGCCCACGAGGATGCCAATGAACGGCACGATTTGGGCAACCTTCATGCCCGCCAGGCGCGAGCCAAGGGAAGCAACCAAGGGGTTCACGGCAGCCGAGATCGCGTTGGTCCCGACGGCATCCATTGGCCCTTGCTTGGCGATGTCACGCACGACCTTGTTGACGGCGATCAACGTCGTTTGCTTTTCGACGACCTGGTTGCCGGTAGCGCGTTTCGGATCGATCGCCTGGGAGAGAACCATCGTGGCGAAATAGTTTTCCGCGGGATCAACCGTGTCGTAGCCGTAATAGGCCGCCGTGTGGGAGACCAGGCGCGTCGCAGCGCCCAGGAACGTTACGATGTCGAGGGCGAGCGCAAAGGTCGTGATCGCAATGCCGGGGGCCGAGATGATCCCGAGGCCGAGGACGGCAGCGACCGAACCTCCCGTCGCGACGATGCTGGTCAGCGCACCTTCGATAGCCACGGCGCTCGAATACGCGATCTTCAAATGAGGTCTCACCGGGCGAATCTGGTCGAGGCTCAAACCGAGGCTACGGATATCCTCCAGCCGCTCAACATCGTAACCCGCCTCTCGGTAAGACTTCAGAATGCGCTCGCGACGCACCGAGGCATCGGATACCGACGTCGCCTTCTCCATGAGGCGCAGCGCCGACGAAGACATCGTCGAGGCGATGGCCGCGCCGCCGGGGACCTTTCGCGCGAGCCTGACTGTCGCCCTGACAGGTGCCATTGCGTAGGCGCGCAGGCGCTGGGAAATGACGCGAGGACGCAGGGGACTAATCTGTGCCTCTTTCCACTGCTGAATCTCGTCCCATTGGGCCGCATCGGCGGCGCTCATGCGGGCACGCGTGTCGTCGGGCGCAGGTCCCTCGGTCGTAGCCTCTTCCTTCACGCTTCCACCCTACACAGCAGCGTCCTCCCATGCCCCTCGGACGTTTCCCCTCCCCTGTTATGCTTGTGTTTCGGTACTCACTCATGACCTCACGTGGGAGGAACGTCCGTGGATTCGCGCTCACAGCTCATCGCGCAGATCAATGCTCTGCATGAAGAACAAGAACACCAGAAGATCATTGCGCTCATCGAACGCGATGCGCCGACGTCGCTGGACTACGAGCTGACTGGCCTGCTGGCGCGCGCCTACATTAACTACGCGCAGCCGTACATGGATTCCTTCAAGGAACTCATCGGGCACGCCGTCGAGCTGCTGCGCGGCGTTGAAGCTGAGGGCATGGCAGACCCGGTGTGGTATTACCGCATTGGTACTGCCCTGTACTGGCAGGATGAGGAGGAGAGCGCACTGACCTACCTCGAGCAGTGCCTCGCCATGGATCCGACCAACGAGCACGCGCCGGAGGTCATCGAGCAGTGCAAGCGCGCTCTTGATCGCCGCCGGATTGTGCGCCCCGTTGATCTTCAGCGGGTCGTCGACTTCTTCGAAACGAATGACTACGCCTACGACGTGAAGGACAACCGCCTGCACACGGGCTTCACGAACGGCTTCTACGTGTTCTCGGTCGTCAACGACGGCGCGGACGTGAGCATGTGGGGCGCTGTGCGCGAAGAGGTCTCGATGGAGCTGCGTTCGCGCCTCCTACAGGCTTGTAACGACTGGAACGCGTCCACGACGTGGCCCAAGGTCTACGTCGCGACTCTGGACGACGGCCGTCAGCGCCTGTGCGCCGAGCAGTATGTGACTGCCCGTCTGGGCCTGACTGACTCGCAGCTGTTCGTCAATCTTGATCGTTTCATCTCGAGCGCCGAGTCTTTCTTCAAGGATCAGATCGAGCGCATTCCTGCCCTGGGCGGAACGGAGGAGTAAACGCCCCCACCCGTCCGCGCCGCCGCTTCGGTAAGCCGCGAGCGCGCACTGACCCGGGCCTCGTCCCTGTCGACGAGGCCCGGGTTCGTTATGTGCTCAGCTGTCGCCACCCTCCCCGATCTGACATACAATGTATGTACGAGCGGAAAGGAGCACGACGTGTCTGCGCACGCAACTGCCACAAAATCATCTCGCATCAACCTGCGTTTGACGCCTGCGCAGGAGGAAAAGCTGCGCTACGTCGCGAGCACTGTGCAGACATCGCTGAGCGATTTTGTCCTCGCGTCCGCCCTGGAACGCGCGGATCAGGCGCTGGCGGACCGCACGGAGTTCGTCGCAACAGACGAGGACTTCGAGCGCCTGTTGGAGGCCCTGGACGCGCCGCTTCCGACGATAAAAATCCAAGCACTCGCCGCCCGCCCCTCCCCCGTCGGATCGACGCTGACATGGACGGACTAGAGATCCCGGCGCTCAATGCTCCCCGCCGGTTGGCGCGCCATGACAAGCGCAGCGATTTCACGTGTGGAAACGACGAACTGAACACCTGGTTTCACCGCTATGCGTGGCACAACCAGCGAGCCAACAACGCGGTGACCTACGTGTGCCAGCAGAGCGGGCGTATCGCCGGCTACTACGCGCTAGCGGCAGCAACGATTCGACGCGAGTGGTCGCCGGATGACTTTGCTGCCCACCGACCCCGGTCAATCCCATGCATGCTCCTGGCCAGGCTCGCGGTTGACCGCCGAGTGCAGGGGCAGGGTGTGGGCGCGACGCTCCTGCTCGACGCGCTTCGCCGGACTCTCGCGGCATCGGACCAGTTCGGAATCGCCGCGCTGCTCATCCACTGCAAGGACGAGCACGCACGCGACTTCTACACGCATCACGTTGACGCCCTGGTCTCTCCCATCGCCCCGCTGCAGCTCATCGTGCCGACGCAAACGATTGCACTCGCGTTGGGTACCGCGCACGAGTAGCTGCCCTCCGTCACGCGCCGCCGCTTCGGTAAGCCGCGAGCGCGCACTGACCCGGGCCTCGTCCCTGTCGACGAGGCCCGGGCTGCGTCACGCTCAGACGCGCGGCACGTAGACGCTCAGGCCCCCGTCACTGACGATGCCCGTCAGCGTACCGTCCTCAGCAACGAACACGGCTGGGTGGCCACCGATGAGGCACTCCCACTCCTCGCCCGCGTGGTGGGTTCCCACGTACAGGGTTTTCTCGGCGGCGCAACGGTCGGAGAGGATGACGGCGCAGCCCGTGCCGGGCACATCCGCCCGACCTTCGCGGGAGAAACCGACGACGTCCGGGTTGTCGAAGGCACTGTGCTGCGGGCCGATCGCGGCGCGGAAGCGCACGCCCATGAGGATGGGGAGCTCACGCACGGCGGGCAGGTCGCCGGTCTCGGGCGTTCCCAGGAGGTCCCCCCAGAAGACACAGGGCACCCCGGCCTCGTTCAGGAGGATCAGCGCGTAGGCGGCCGCCTTGAACCAGGAGGCCACCGTGGAGGCCAGGGACTGTCCGGGCTGCGTGTCGTGGTTTTCGACGAAGGTGACGGACAATTCCGGGATCGACGCCGTCAGCGTGTTCTCCCACAGGCTCGACAGGTCGACGTTGCCGTCCGAGACCGATGCCTGGTGGAGGTGGTAGTGCAGAGGCACGTCGAAGAGCATGGCGTTGGGAACCTCATGCAGGTAGGCCTCGAGTTCGCGCACGTCGCCACTCCAGTACTCGCCGACGGCGGGCAGCAGGCGACCCGTGGAGGTGCGCAGGTCTTCGAGCCAGCGCGCGTAGAAGTCAGATCCGACGTGTTTAACGGCGTCCAGGCGCAGCGCGTCCACGCCGGTCGTCTCCACATACCAGCGTCCCCAGCGGTCCAGCTCCTCGCTGACGCGCGGGTCCGTGACGTGCACGTCACAGCCCATCAGGTAGTCGAAGTTGCCGAACTCAGTGTCGACGGACTCGTTCCAGTGCTTGCCTTCGAAGAGCCACAGGCCCTTGCGCCGCGTCGCCTGGTCCCAGTCGATGCCGTGGAAGCACGTCCAGTCCCACGTGAAATCCGAGTAGGCGCCGCCGCGCCCCGGGAACGTGAAGCGGGTCCACGCCTCGATCATTTCGGGTTCGCCGATCACCTGATGGCGGTCCTGCTGGTTGATAGGAGTCGCGCGCACCATCTCGGTCGCGTCCGCGCCCATGCGGTGGTTGAGGACGATGTCGGCGCACACGGCGATCCCCGCCTCATGCAGGGCGTCGATGGCGGCCAGGTATTCGTTCTTCGTCCCGTACTTCGTGGGAATCGTGCCCTTCTGGTCGAATTCGCCCAGGTCGTACAGGTCGTAGACGCCGTAGCCGACGTCATTGAGACCGTAGTTTCCCTTGTAGGCGGGCAGCAGCCAGATAATCGTGACGCCCAGGTCCGCGATCGATTGCGCGTGCTGTGCCAAGTAGCGCCAGTGGCTCGCATCCGGCGCCATGTCCCACGCGAAAGCCTGCAGCATCAGGGGCCCTGCCTCTTGCGTCGAAGAATGCAGGGGCTTCTGTTTCGTGTCACTCACCCGCATATGGTGGCAGGTTGCCGGGCGTTGGGCGTCCTCGTTCGACAAACAGTGGCGAGTTAAACACACGAGGCCGTAGTCGGGCTGAGCAAGTCCGCGCGGTTCCCAGCCACGGCCTCGGGCGTGAGCGTCTACTTCCCCTTCCGCAAGCGTTGTTTCACGCCACCCGCAATCCCCGTGGCACCCTCAGCGATACCCGACACCGCGCTCTTCGCCCCGACCATCACGACCCGCGCCTTGCCTTTCATGGTTTCCTGGACCTCGTCCGCCACGAGCTGCTTGCCGCGCGCCGGGGTCGTGTCGAGGACGTGCTGCGCCCAAGCCTCGGCGTCGATGCCGGGAGGGGGCAGCTCACGCAGATGACCCTTCAGACGTGCCGACTGGGTCTGGAGCGCCATGAAGGTCAGGCCGCTCGACACGAATCCGCCAATGACAGGGACGATCTTCGAGGCCCCCTTCGTGAAGCTACTCTTCGTGATGTTGATGCCGATGACGCGCAGCGAGTACTTCACGACCGGGTACCACGTGATGCTCATGAGAGCCCGCTTGGTCACGTGCTTCTGATAGGCGGTCTTGGCGGCGATGCGCGCGAAAGCCGTCAACGACTGGGCGGCTCCACCGACCCCCAGCATGACGCCGAAAAACACCGCGAGCACGTCGAGCATTTCATCGTCCTCGTCCACGTCGGCGAGGAGGTCACGCCACCCGTACAGGTAGGCGAGCTTCTGCATGATCCGCAGAGCGTGCGCGTAGTACTGCATCAGGTCCGCGGGAATCGTGCCGAGCATCGCAAATCCTCCGGGCAGACCCGCCGCGAAGGAGAGCGCGGCCGATTTGTTCGTCTCGTAGGTGATTGTCTCGTCTGCGAGGGTGTCGAGCGCCAGCAGCGGAACGCCCGCCAGCGCGGGGCTGGTGGCCAGTGCCCGCTCGATGGCCTCCTCGCTTGCGCGCAGCTTCGTCAGTTCCTGGCGCAAGAACTCATCACGGTTAATCCGCACGCCCGGGAATCGAACAACCTTCTTCAAAAAGTCGAGTCCGTGCTGCTCCGCCGACGAGGCCTGCTCAGCGGTAATTCCACGCAGCTCGCCATCCACTCCATAGTCATTTATTTTGCCGCGCATTGCGCTCCTTCACGTCTCGCTGCCCGCCGACAGCTCACTGACATCTACGCACACTCTAGCGTGTGACCTGCCTCTCCTCATGCACGAGGCCGGGGCTGAGTTCACGGATGAGCGCGCCTCAGTCCCGGCCTCGTCTCCGAGATGCTACTTATTCCAACCGAAGAGCCCCTTGACGCCGCCAGTGATCGCGGAGGCGGCGCTCGTCGCACCTCCGGCGATGGCGGAGGCGGCGCTCGTCGCACCGTCGGCAACAACCTTTGTCGTGCTCTCCAATGCCTGCTGGGCGCTATCCAGCACGCCCGGCCCCTGGTCCTCGGGGGTCGCTTCGCTGACCGATTGCTTCCAGACCGCAGCGTCGACTCCGGGAAGCGGCAGCTCGCGCAGGTGGCCCTTCAGGCGAGTGGACTGGGACTGGAGTGACACAAAGGTCATGCCACCCGACACGATGCCTCCAATGACGGGGATAACCTTCGAGACGCCCTGCGCGAAGCTCTTCTTCGTCACATTAATGCCAATGAAACGCAGGCAATGCTTCATCACCGGGTACCACGAGGTCTTCGTGAGGGCCTGCTTAGTCACCTGCTTCTGGAACGCCGGCATCGCGACCGAGCGCGCGAACGTCGTCAGCGACTGGGCCGCGCCACCGACGCCGAGCATGACGCCGAAGAACATCGCGAGGACACCGATCGTCTCGTCATCTACCTCATCCATGTCACTGAGGAGCTCACGCCAGCCGTAGAGGTACGCGAGCTTCTGCATGATCCTGAACGCGTGCACGTAGTACTGCATCAGGTCCGCTGGGACAGTACCGAGCATCGCGAAGCCGCCGGGGATGCCCGCAGCGAAGGACATCGCCGCGGACTTGTTCGTCTCGAAGGAGATGATGCCGTCAGCAAGCTTGTCGAGATCGGTCAAGGACACACCTGCGAGCACCGGATTCGAGTCGACCGCGCTCGCGATCGCCTCGTCACTCATGTGAAGCTTGCGCAGCTCCTGACGCAGGAACTCATCCCTCGTGATGCGCACGCCACGGATACGCACGACCTTCTTGAGGAATTCAATCGCGTACTTTTCGGCCTCCGAGTCCTGCTGGGCGATCGTTTCGCGCAGCTCATCGACACCCTCGGCTACTTCGCCCGTGAGTTCTGCTTCGCCGCTCGTGTCGAGCACGATCTCCCGGCCGTCTTCTTCGAATTCACCGTTGACCCCAAGCTCGTCGATGTTTTCGCTCATCTTGTTCCTTTACATAGCGTTGTTGCCTCAACACAGAGGCGAATAGTCAACAACTATAACCTACTTTTTTCGCGATCTGACGCCCATGACACACCGTCATTTTGCTCGGGTGCAAGAACATCAGGAACGGGCCTACTCTAGTCTCATGTGGTTACTCGCCGCCTGCTTGTCCGCCCTGTTTGCGGGGCTGACGTCGGTCCTCGCGAAAGCTGGGGTGGCGACGACAAGTTCCACAGTGGCGACGGCCCTACGAACGGTCGTCGTCGCGGCAGGAGCGTGGGGCATGGCCGCCATGGTCGGATCGGCGTCATCCCTCGGCACCATCGACGGGCGGTCGCTCCTGTTTCTCATCCTGTCGGGCCTGGCCACCGGGGCCTCGTGGCTGTGCTACTTCGCGGCCCTCGCGCGGGGCGACGTATCCCGCGTGGCCCCCATCGACAAGCTGTCGACGGTCCTGGCGATCCTCCTGGCCCTGATCCTGTTGAGCGAGCCTGTGACCGCCTGGAGTGTTGTCGGGATCGTTGTAATCACGGCGGGGACCCTGCTCATGGTCGACCCCGACGACCTTTCTGGGCTGCCGCTCGCCCTGCGCTGGGGCGGAAGTTGGCTCACGTACGCGCTCGCGTCCGCGCTGTTCGCCGCGTTGACGTCGATCTTGGGCAAGGTCGGTATCTCCGGGGTCGATCCGACGCTGGGAACTGCGGTGCGCACGCTCGTCGTGCTGGCCATGGCGTGGGTGATCGTGGCATGGCAGGGGCGTATTCGCGAGGTGCGGTCGATCCCCGCGCGCGAGCTGGCCTTTATCATCGCGTCGGGTGCCGCGACATGCGCGTCGTGGTTGGCGTACTATCACGCGCTGAAAGACGGGCCCGCATCGGTCGTCGTCCCCATCGACAAGCTGTCGATTCTCGTCACCGTTGCCTTCTCGGCGGCCGTGTTTCACGAGCGTTTCACGCGGCGATACCTGGCTGGCCTCGCCCTCATGTGCGCGGGCACGGCGGCCATGGTGGTGGCGTAGGACCCGTTGCACGCAGCACCACACACCCAGCATCAATCCGCGTACACGTACTGCCTTGCCTTGACAGACACCGGGGCCTGAGTGTTACTATCGACGCACAACGTAGGCTTAGCCTGGTTCGCCGGGCCGGGTCGGGAGGGGATCGATCATTCTGGTCGCATTCCCTCCTTTTTATTACTGCGCAACTTCGAAGGTGATGAACGCATGCGCCATTACGGATTAGATGAGCAGATAAACCATCTCCGAGAATCCGGTATCACATTCAGCATCATGTCGGAGGATGATGCACGAACGTTCCTTCGAGAGAACACGTACTACTACAAGCTCAAGTCTTACAGACATAACTACCGGCGCGGCGATGACGGAAAGTTCTCCTGCGACTTCGCACATCTCGTCGAACTATCGCGAATGGACATCGCATTGAGCCGTCTGTGCCTCGACCACTGTCTGGCCATCGAACACGCGCTGAAAGTATGGCTCAACGCCCATCTCATGGAGGAGAACGATCCGGGCATGGCAGATCGAATCCTTCGAGAATCAGGGGTGAGTTGGCACGCAGAACAGACGCCAGCTCCCTCCAATCCATACGTTGAGGATTTATTGCAGCACTGCGGAACTGATCGCTCCCTATGGCATTGGTGGGAACTCGGAACGTTCGCATCCCAGGCACGCCTATACTCGTCATACTGCCACATCAAGGGACAGGAAGCACCTCTCGAACATCTCCTATTCATTGTGCGAAAGCTGCGCAACGCCGTGTCTCACGGTTCTTGCTTACTATCGAAGGTACACATTCCCGCTCCCGTACACGCGGCAGGTACAGATCAGGAAACCCCTTTCGACAATCAAGTTCTTCGTCAAGGCATGTGGCTATGCGGACGCAACCCCGCTTCCAAATCTGTTAGGAAGAGTTCACTGGGAAAGAGCTACAAAAAACTTATCGTACACAACTATTCCACCCTCCTCTACACTTATCTACGTCTGGTAAATAGCGAAGGAATGCTCGAACACTCAGTGCATGAGGTGCGGAAGCTCAATGCTCGCCTAAACAAGAACCTTGATAATTACTACGGACGTGGTCACAACATGCCGACGGAACAAAACCCTGAAATTTATCGAACGATCAAAGCATTGACCGAGATCGGCGAAGGATACTGCCAACGCGTGAACGAGCGATTCGCAGTCCTTCCCGACTGACTTGACGACGCGCCGGACCACCACGCCACAACCCACCTCATGTGGAGAGGGTACAGTTTGGATCAGCCTGTGACTAGTGGCCTTGTTTTTCTTCCCAGGTGTCGGTGTTGTTGATGACTAGGTGGGACAGGGGAAATTTGCCGGTTGTTTCCGTGGTGGTGACGAGGCCGTTGATGGTTTGTGTTTCCCCGGTGAAGGGGTTGGTGGCGGTTCCACTCCACGTGGTGGTCAGGGTGATGTCCCGGTCCTCGTGAGGGTAAGGGCCATCCAACATCGAGCGCCAGCCTTGGGATGGGGTGTAGTAGTGGCGGATCAGGTTCGGGTCGGTGTTCAAATCCATGCCCTCGGACCACACTGATCCTGTGGAGGTGGTGACCAGGTTCGGAGTTCCATCTCCCCAGTTCCATTCGTAGTTCGTGGCGGTGAGCGTGATCGTGATGTCGCGTCCCAGCAGGTTGATGACGTGTGTTTGGGTGGGGCTGGTGACCGCGACAATCGTGGGAATGAACTTATTCGTGTAGGAGACCCCCAACGGTCGCTTGTACAACCTGGCCCCGTCGGCGTGGATCACGGTGGAGGCCAGGTAGAGGATGTCGCGCGTGGTGGGTACACGCCCCGGGTCCTGATTGGGTCCACCCTCAGGATCAGGAGGCAGCTCGCACCGAACGATAGTGGCGTCATCAGAAACAATCGGACTGTTAGCCGCCTTCCCAATGAACAGTTCCTTACAACGATCTTTGTAAGAACCAGACGCAGGATCAGCCTTCACATCAGCCGTCTGTTTTGCCCTCTGAGCGTCTAATGATGGCGGAGACGTATTAGGGGCAGGATCGGGCGCCCCGGAGCGCTCCCTTTTCCATGCACTTGTATTGATACCATCAGGAGTTGCAGAAGCACAAAATCCAAAAGGATCGTTTGCACCATCCGCGCATGGCGCACTTACGTGACTTGCCACAGCAGGTTGTATATTCATGCACAATATGAGTGTAATGGCTGAAGCGCCCTGAAGCAATACTGCACTAACTTTCGACATCAAAATCGACGCCTCCATCGGTGAGGATCCAACGTCCATTCTTCCATGTCATGAATAGATCTAGATCTGCTTTGTATTTAGAGGTTCTATTAGTTATCTTCTGCCTAGTGCACGCGATTCCGTCCTCTGTTTCAATTTCAAATGCTACGCCGATGGTATTGGGTTCAACATGGAATTTCTCTACCGAGACAGGTTCAACTGCAACAATGTTCGTGATAGTGGAATTGTTTCCGAATAGCCATCCTTTAGAGTAGATGTTATTTATATTTTGAATGTAGGTTTCTCGAAAGTTCTCTCCGGGTTGCGTGATGTCTTCGAATGGTTGTGTGTCTCCGGTGTTCCATGCGTAGGTGAGTGTGTCGAGGAGGTACTCGGCTGCGAGTTCCGCGCCCCTCTCGGTGTTCTCCTTGGCTTCTTCGGGTAGTTCTGGTTTGGTGTAGGTGGATGCGGCGTGTTCGGCGGGGCGCACGAGCACGCCGTCGGGTCCGATCTGGTAGCCGCCCGACATCGCCGCATCGGTGGAACTTGACGCGAATGGTGCGGGCCTTGCTGCGGGTGTGGTGGCTGTGACGGTGGGTTTGTCTCCCCATGCGCGCCACCAACCGTTAGCGACGCCGTTGATGTAGACGGCGAAGACTGCTCCAACGACAAGCACAACGTAGGCGGCGCGCATCCCCCAATAGAACGGCTCAACGTGCAGCCAGGCCCGCACCCTGGCCTTCGCGCCCTTGGGGCGGTTGGCTGTCGTCTCGGCTCGATAATCGGCCCACCGCTGACGCAGCGTGTATTTGCGCGGCATGGATTCGCGGCGGAACTGCTCCTCGTCCTCCTCAGTGACGGGCCGCTCGGACAACGGTGGAACCATCATGTTCTCTCACCCTCCACGATGAGGTAGCTATCCTCCAGCGCACCCCCACCATCGGAAACGCGCCCTGTTAAGAACACAGGCTACGCCCAGAACCAACACAAAACACTAAGAATGCCCAGTAACCACCACGAAACGTTCTCCCACCCCATGCGCGCGCCACCACGCAACTCCGCCCCGACCTCGTCAAACGCGGATGAGCGACAACCACAGGGCAGTGAACACAGCTGTCACACATCCCACCAATCGGACACCGACCACCGATCAGAGCAGCTTGTCGAGCGCCTCTCGGATCAGGCGCTCCTCCCCCGATCCGTTCGTCGGCAAGCGCAGGACGGGAACGCCGTACGCGGCCATGATCGAGTCTTTGCGCGCGTCGCGCTGCTGCTGTTGCTCGCTGCTGCCGTGATACTGCCAGCCGTCGACTTCGATGGCGAGGACCAGGCGCCCGGTCACCCGCGAGTACACCCCGAAGTCGAGGGCGCTATCCGTGAACACGAAGGCGCGCTGCTCCTCGCTGAGGCGACGAGTGTTCGGCAGCGCGTCCCTGAGGAATACTTCGGTCTGATAGCCGAAGCGAGCGTACCTGGGTTCCGCGAGCGCCTCGCGCAAGCATTGGTCGGCAATGTTCTCGGCGGGCGAGCGCCGACGGTCAGCCCACTTGGCGCGCGAGTAACGTTCGAGCGACGCGCTGTAGGCGTTGTAGAGGACATCGAAAATGGAGACGATGTCCGACTGGACGACGGCGCTTGGGTCGTACATTTCGATGTAATCGAGCAGTGTCCTAATGTTTCGGCTCAGGCGGACGCCGCCGTGCGTGGTGACGACGATAAACCGGTCTTTGGCGCGCGACACGATGACGTTCGTCATGGCGTCAGAGTCGTAGAACTCGCACGCAGCGGCTCGGTCGTGCGCGTTGAGGACCGTGGATAGGACCACCGTTCCCGCGCCGCGTCCCTGGAATTTGTGCGCGGTCTCCGCCAGCCATCGGGCGTGCTGGCCTTCCCCGAGGTCCGCGCGGATACGCTGGCGCAGGCCGGTCGCTTGCGCCCGGAACGGGGTCACCACGCCGAGGACGAAGTCGCCGGACTCGTCCTTATCATTCGCCTCGATCCCCTCGCGGATGACCCGCATGTCTTCGAGCTGGGCGATAATCTCGATCTCTCTTTGGGAGAAGAAGCTTCCCCCGCGCGCAGGCCGCCGCGCGTGGTTTCCCGGTGCGGCGTAGACGATCGCGAGCGGATCGGGGGCATCCTCCGCCGGCACGCGCATCGGGATGAGCTGGCCGCCGTAGTACATGCGGTTGCAGAATTCGATGATTGCAGGGTGGCAGCGGTAGTGTTCCTTGAGCAGGGTGCTGGGAACTTGTTCAGATTCGGTCATACCCTTGATGGAATCGAGCAGCGATACCGAGCGCACATCAAATCGTTTCGCGGGCGGTTGCCGTTTGCTTTCGTCCCAGCCCTGGAAGATCGGCCCGATCTGCCGCGCGTCGCCGACAATGACGGCGTTGCGTGCCTTACTCAGCGCCGCCATTCCCTCCGGGAGCAGGACCTGCGACGATTCGTCGATGATGATCCAGTCGAGCAGGGTGTCCTCGGCCAGGTTGTGACGGATCGAAAAGCAGGTGGATGCGATCACCGGGTAGGTGCGCAGGAGGATGTCCGTCTGTCGGTTGAGCCACTGATTGGGGTTCAGACGGCTCGGGCGTTCGCGCTCGAAACGGTCCTGGAGGGCGGTGTCCAAAGCCTCGCGGGAACGGCGACGGTACTGCGCACTCCCCTCGACGAGGCCGTGGCGGGCCGCGCGCGCCTCTGCTTCCTCGATGCGACGGCTGAGTTCGCGTTCGCGGGTCTGATAGAAAGCGAGTTGAAGCGCCGACTGGACATCCGGGTCCTCCAGGTCGATACCCTTCAACGATCCGTAGGCGAAGTAGCGGCGTACCCGCTCGATGAAGCCCCGAGGGCTGCGCCCAGGCCTCGGCGCGCAGCGGGCGAGGGCAAGCAGGTCAGCGATGGTCTCGGAACTGCGCCGCACGACGGCCAGACGCGAAATATCCGCGATCGGGCGGCGACTTTCCTTCACTTTCTCTTCGAAGAGGAAGCGCTCACGCTGGGTCGCGGTCAGCCGTGCCCGGATCTGCGGGATGTCTCGTGCGTCCTCCCACAGGGCGACGAGCTGTCCCTCCTCGGCCCGCAGCGCAGCCTCGTTAGCACGGACGGATGCACCCGGCGAGGCAGTGGACGCCTTCTTGGCCCAGGCCTCGCGCCGCTGCTCGAGAATCCCCTCACGCTGGTGGAATTCCTTGACGCGCTCCGCTTTTCCGAGGCTGGCCACCAGGAATCCGTAGCCTTCCTCCGTCAGCTTGTCGATGACGTTGTCCACCGCGGAGTTGGCACCCGCGACGACGCCGACGGTCTTGCTCTGTGCGATGAGGGAGGCGATCAGGTTGAGGATCGTCTGTGTCTTGCCCGTGCCGGGAGGACCGTCGATGATCGAGATCTGGTGGGTGAGCGCGGCGCGAATCGCGTTGCGTTGATCAATGTTGGAGTGGAAGGGCATGATGAGATGGTCGCTCGCCCCCGTCGTCGTGGACGTCGAGCCCGCGAGGAACGCTTCGAGGGCGGACCCTCGCGGCGCTTGCGGAAGCCGCTCCCACACGTTCGCGAGAATGGCCGACGGCGCAGACGTACCCTCGCCCACCCACCGGGGATAACGCTCGCTCGTGTCCAACATCGCCCCGGCCCGTCGAGCCTGCGCACGGACTTCCTCGCGCACGTAGTCGAGGATGGAGGCGTTCTTGCGCTGCTCCGGCGTCGCGAACGACGCCCTCACCTCGTCACTTCCGTAGCGCCGAAGCGCAAGCGTGCCGTCAGCTTTCCGATACGCCAGCGTGTAGCGCGGATTACGCGGGTGACCCGCGCGGCGAAGCGTCCAGATGATCTCGACGTTATTCCAGCGCTGCCCGCACACCCGGATCTCATCGAGGGCGTCGACCTTGCGGCGCTCAACCTGGTCGTAGAGACGTACCCGATCCTCGCCGTATGGATACTGTTTGCCGTTGGTATAGGTGACCACGATGCGATTCCCGTCGCGGCGCGCCTTCGCGACTTTCCAGGTGTGATCCTGCCAGTTCGGCGTGTTCTTATCGCTAATCAGGACGTGCATCGTGCGCGGATCGACGGCTTCCATACCCCTCCCCCGTGAGTCTTACACCCAGGATAGGCGACTGATTGGACGTGGGGTCGATTGGTGGCGGCTTGTGCTGGAGCTCTGCGGACAGGCGTGGGATGCTCACTCCGCGAACAATACTATGTCGCCCACATCGATTTGACTCCATTTGACATAGATATTAGGATCTACGTTAAACGCGACGTTGACGATCCTAAGTTGACACCGGCCGCTAAGTGCCATTACACTTAGCGGCAAGTAAAGAGAATCTCCACCGAGAGGAGGGAGACAGTCTCAACAATCCGACACGAAAGGAAACAACAAATGATTGATCTTCAATTTTTTACGGACTTCCTATTCCTGGCACTCCACCTGATCCCACTTGCCGTCAACTGCGCATCAGACCTGAGCTTGTGGTTTGCCGACAGGTTCCGCGCCGAGAGCAACACATGCGAAGACGACAGGATCGAGAAGCAAACCCTAGTTTTCTACACTCCCAACCACCCACCTCTGCTGCTGTCCCCCAACAACTCACGAAGCTCACTGCCTCCGCTCACCGTGCCTCTCAGCCAGTACCTCGGACTCAACCAGGAAACAAACCACATCCACATTCACGTCCATTTAGAGAGTCCGAACAAATGGATCGACGCCCAGCACACGCGACATGGCAAGGCGATTTCATCGCGAGCGTGAGCCAGGATTCACCCCCAGGGACGACTAATGACGACTTCAAGCTGACGAGGTATCGACCTAACGGGAGCACACGTTTCATAGCGCGATCATGCCCCTCCTACAAGAGGCCACAGATCCGCATCTATGGGTTTATACACCAGGCTTAGTCTGGCATCTCAGGGACCCCCACCACTATGGTGGGGGTCCCTTGTTATAGATTCTGTGGACGCAGATGTGCATGGCCCTTCGTATCGTGCCGTTATGGGTATGTCACTTGTTTTTCTCCTGGTTGGACTGGTTGTGGGTGCTCTGCTCGGATACGTGGGGGCGGTGGCGCGCCGGGCGTCACAGCCGGGCGATGATGTGGTCGCCTTGCGCGCGCAGGTCGCCCGGTGGCAGGCGCGCGCGGAGGAACTCTCGCGTCGCGTCGAATCCGCCGAGGCTCGCTCCCAGGGCGACGCCTCTGTCCTGCAGGCGCTCGCCCCGGTTCGCGTCCAGCTTGAGCAGATGACGCAGCGCGTCGATCAGATGGAACAGACGCGGGCGCGCCAACACGGCGCCCTCGCCGAGCAGCTGCGCGAGTCCGCCCAGCGCGAGGCCGAGCTGGCCCGCACGACCGCCTCCCTGGAGGGCGCGCTACGCTCGCGCAGTGCGCGCGGCACGTGGGGCGAGGTCGAGCTGGCCCGCGTCCTCGAGGCAGCGGGGATGATGCCGCACGTCGACTTCGCGGAGCAGCGCTCGGTTGGTTCGCTCACTCAGGGACGAGGCCTGGGCGCGGAGAGTGCATCGGGTGAGCGCGGGCGTCCCGACGTGACGATTCACCTGCCTGGACAGGGTTTCCTGGCACTCGACGCGAAGGCTCCGATGGATGCGTACCTGAGGGCCTGCGGCATCGAGGAAAGCGGCGAGATGGCGGAGGCCCGCCGCCGCTCGGAGTTGGCGGCGCACGCGAAGGCCCTGCGTTCTCACGTCGAGGCGTTGGCGTCGCGCGACTATGCGCGTCTGCTCGGCTCTTCCCCCGAGATGGTCATCCTGTTCGTCCCCTCCGAGGCTGCGCTGTCGGCGGCGCTGCGCGCGGACGCATCGCTCCTGGACGACGCGATGGCACGCGGGGTGGCCCTGTGCTCCCCCGTCACGCTGCTCGCGGTTGCGCGCACGTGCGCGACGGCGTGGGCGCGCACGAACATCAACGAGCAAGCGGATCAGATCATCGCTCTGGGCCGCGACCTGTACGAGCGGCTCGGCGTCGTCGCGAGCCACATGGCGAACCTGGGCAAGAGCTTGGCGCGCAGCGTGGACTACTACAACAAGGCTGTTTCCTCCATGGAGAACCGGCTCTTGTCCCGGGCGCGCTCCGTGAGCGCCCTCGAGGCAGCGTCGAAGAAGACCATGACAGCCCCTGAGATAGAATCGGACGCTGCCCAGGTCCGCTCCTTCACGAAGCCGGAGTTGACGGACCAGTAAGCGATTCGGCGATGCCGTCCAACTGCGCGCGGATCTCCTCGAAGGGACGATCCAGGTCCAGCGTCGTCGCGCTGATTCGATTGCCACTCATGCGGTAGGTGGCGTTGGGCTGGATGTCCTCGTCGGTCGCGGCGTACAGGAGCATGCCCGACACCTCGACGCTCTTCCCCGCGCGCTCGAACGCAATCTGTTTGTTCTTCACGTACGCGAAAATCTGGTACAGGTTCCCCGAATGCACAGTCTTCTTGTTGAAGTTGCTCTGCAACGTGGAAGCGTAGTACTTCGCATCGATGATGAGCACGCGGCCGCGAGCGCTCAGCGTGATGTCGGTGCGCATGGCGGGCAGACCCTCCGAGGCCTCGTCGTCCAGCGCCCACTCAATGAAAGACGCACTGGCGCGCAGCTGCGGGTGTTCCCTGCGGTAGTACTCGAGGATGAACTTCTCGTAGAGGCGGCTCATGCGCTGCTCGTCGAAGAAATCCATCATGCGCGTGGTGCCGTCGCTTTGAGTTTGGAGCAGCCCCTTGACGACGAGCCAGCACACCGCCATGAGCATGCGGTACGTGCGATTGTTGCGGTCGTATCGCATGTTCCAGTCGACGGTGTGCAGGTCGATGTCGCGCACGTCCGCGAAGAACACCATGAGCTTCTTCAGACTCTTCTTGTGTGCTTTGGAGATATCCGAGCGCACAAGCAGCGCGACCGTCGCCTTGATGATGCGGTTCATCGTCGTGTCGACGCTGAACTCGTCGTAGGAGCACACCAGCTGGCGGCGCAGGATTGCCTGAGACTTCACGGAGTCAGTGACCTCGATTTTGCCGCGCAGGGAGGAGCGTGCCTCGGTCCGATTCACGTACTCCTGGCCGAGGCCTCGTTTGAGTTGCGCTGACACGCCCCGCTCGAGGATCGCGGCGCACAGCTCAGCCGCATTGTCAAAGTCCTCCGTGGCCACAGAACGGTAGCCCTGCTCGGTGAGCGCCGAGAAGGCGTAGGCAAGCATGTGGAAGATGTTGCGGACGCGAATCACCGCAACGACCTACGCAGCCTGTCGCTCCATTCGTGGACCTTACCGGGTTCGTCGAACCAGTATTCCTTGAGCATCGGGATGAGCTCGTAGTCCACGATCGAGGCCAGGGCCGCGTCAGTGCAGGTCTCAGGTTTCATGTTGCAGAAGTAGCTGTGTCCGATGCAGAATCCTTCGCCGAGCGACTCGTCCTCGGCGATCGCACGGTTGAGGGATTTCACTACGCGTACCAGGTCTTTGAACCTCTGATTGCCGAGGCCCTCGCAGTAATCGCAGAAGCCCACAGAGTCGAAGGCGGGGCACAGTTCAACGAAGGCGAATCGGCGGCGCAGCGCGTAGTCGAGCATCGCAAGGCTGCGGTCTGCCGTGTTCATCATGCCGATAATGTGGACGTTGCGGGGCACGTAGAAGAGCTCGCGGGAGTAGAGAAGTTGGAGTTCACTTCCGCGCTTATCGCTCTCGATGAGCATGAACAGCTCGCCGAAAATCTTGGAGAGGTTGCCGCGGTTAATCTCATCGATGATGAAGAAGTAGTCGTTCTCCTCATCCTCAGCTGCCTTCTTGCAGAAGGAATAGAACGCACCCTTCACCAGCTCAAACCCCGCGCCGGAGGGACGATACCCCTCAATGAAATCCTCGTAAGAGTAGCTCTGGTGGAACTGAACGAGCTTGACGCACGAAACATCCTTGACGCCCATCATCGAGTACGCGAGGCGCTTAGCTGCGTAGGTCTTACCCACGCCGGGCGCGCCCTGCAAGATGATGTTCTTCTTGGCGCGCAACAGACCCACAATCGCGTCGTATCGCTCACGATCCATGTAAACAGACGTCAAGAAGTCTTCAGCGGAATACTCGGGGAACACCATCGTTGCTTCCTCGATGTCAACAGAATCATCACTGTCCAGAAATGAGGTCTCAATTCGCTTAACGAGTTCCTGGTCGTAGGTAATATCGGTGAGCGTTTTCAACGCTAATGTTCTATCGATGTTCCAGTTTCCCACGTGAGTCCAGTCAACCTTGCGAATGTGTGGAAATTGCCTCCATTCCTCATCATAGACATACTCACCCGTGACCACACCACGCCCAATGATCTCGGAACGTCCCTTCTTAGCGAAGATAACATCTCCCAGCTTCATCTCGCTCACAAACTGCCAGGCGGCATGAATATCGTTCGTCTGCCTCCCGTATTCTGGGTAGGTCTCGAGCATCCGTTTTTTCACGTCTTGTTTACTGTTGCATACAGACAAATCACCGAGAGCACCCCAGCCCAGCCCCATGACTCCGCGCTCGTAGAACTCCTCCCACATGTGTGCTCCCTCGCCCGGCGCGTACAACCAGTAGCGCACGGTCTGAACGCCGTCATCCCCGAGAGCTGCTCCCTGCATTGTTACCTCCTTGAGAACCACAGCCATGAGTACTGGCTATTTGTCGTCATGGCCACACCCTACCACTCAGGTGATCGGCGACACGATTCACACTCGCACTCAACCGACAGCAAAGACGGGCCACGCTCTCGCGCGACCCGGCCACTACCTCGTCAGAGTTCTCCTGCCTCACACGAAGTCCGTCAACACACCCACGTCGCGCGCTGCCTGACGCAGACGCTTATCGCCCGTCCATAGCGCCACGCCAGGGGTTACGACAGCACTTGCCAGGAGTGCCACATCAACAGCACTGAGGCCCCTACCCCATAAGGTGCCGCTCCTCAACAAGATGCCGCACGCCTTGATCATCAACATTGCGCACGATCATCAAGCGCTCAAGTGCCTTCAGGAAGATCGATCGATTCTTGAGATTCCCCAACGCGAGTTCCGTGATGACACTCTGATGCACGCACACCTGGTCACGCTCGAGCAGATCGACCAGAACCGGCTCAATTTTCCGCAGGTGGTCGATCCAGATGTTCGTGTCAACAAGGACTCTCACGCGCGCGCTCGACTCCGAGGCGCGGCCTCCGCCGCCGGATCACTGCCGCCGAGCGCAGCGAGCTGCCGCCCGCTTTCAATGCGTACCAGAAGCTCGAGAGCGCGCCGAATCAGCGCTGCATGGTCATCTATTCCAGTGAGGGCAGCAGCGCGCGTAAACGACTCGTCGTCAACGTCAATTGTCAATCGCATAGGACCCTCCAGCACCAGGATAGGGCCGATCTTCACAATCAGGCGATGTGCTGATCAGAACCTGTCCACGCTCACACTTATTCAACGCCAAAGCCGGGCCACACCCTCGCGCGACCCGGCCACGGCCTCGTCAGACTGAGGCGGTTTAGGCGACTTCGACCGTCGTGAGCGGAACGATTCCACTCAACGTATCCCCCAGCGCATCTTCGGCGCGATCAAGCTCGTATCGCATCTGCAGGTTCATCCAGAACCCCGGGGTCGTACCGAAGTAACGAGAGAGCCGCATCGCGGTATCGGCTGTAATTCCCCGCTTCCCGTGAACGATTTCATTGATACGACGCGGCGGAACATCGATAGCGACGGCAAGCTTGTGCTGCGTAATTCCGAAGCCCTCAATGAAGTCTTCCATGAGAACTTCACCCGGGTGAATCGGAGCAATTTTAGTGGTAGTCAACGATCTCAACCCCTTCTGGACCAGCATCGCCCCACTTGAAGCAGATACGCCACTGATCATTAATTCGGATACTGTACTGCCCTGCTCTATCACCGCGCAGATGCTCGAGCCGATTGCCCGGAGGAATCCGAAGATCCTCTAGACGACACGCAGCGTCGACCTGACGCAACTTGCGCAGCGCGACGCGAGCGATGCGTGGGTCGAGGGAAGGAACAGGCTCCCTCGCAAACAACCGCTCGGTCTGACGATCCCCGAATGACTGGATCATGACGCATACAATATATCGGGACACGTTATTAACGCAAGGCGTTAAGTTGCATCGTCGTCAGGACCTCCTTTTCCGCACACTAGATGACCGGCAACAGCAAAGCCGGGCCACGCCCTCGCGCGACCCGGCCACGGCCTCGTCGTGAAGAAAATTCTCGTGACCTCGTATCACTATTTACCACTCGCCAGTGACACATCTCACTTAACGAGATCACAGCGTTTTTTCAACCAACAGGATCCGACAAACCACGGAAGAATGGTCGCGGGGAGCAAAACCAGGGCGATCAGCAGGGCACACAAGCTAATCGCGGTGCCTACGATGACACATCACTGACCCGTTGCTTGAGCCGCGCATCACCCCAGCGGCCCCCACCTTCGATTCAATGAAAGAGGCTCACATGAGCGACAACAACGAGAACGTTGAACAGGACAAGACCCCCGAGGGTCCCCTCCAGACCGACCACGGCACGACCACCATTGAGGAAAACGTCGTCGCTAAGATCGCCGGCATGGCCGCCCGCCAGGTGCCCGGCGTGTACGGCATGGGCAACGCCGTGCGCCGCGCCTTCAGCGCCGTAACTGACCGCATCCCCACCACCCAGACCAACGTCACCGGCGGCATCACCGTACACAAGGGCGAAACCCAGACCGCCATTGATGTCATCGTCGTCGTCGAGTATGGCTACTCCATCATCAACGTCTGCAACGATATTCGCAGCAACATCATCGACCAGATCGAAGGAACCACCGGCCTGGAGGTCGTCGAGGTCAACATCGACGTCACCGACGTCCACCTGCCCGAGGAGGAAATAAACACCTCCGCCTCAACCGATCTGAAGTAGTCGACCTCGACGCCTGGATCTGAGGAATTCTCATGAAGACAACGCACCTGGCTCTCCTGGTGGGCCTGTTCATGGGAGCCGTTCTCGCGTTCGGTTCCTTCGCCAGCTTCGTCCTCGTTGCCCTGTGCGGCGTCGTCGGATGGGTAGTGGGCCTCTATCTGGAGGGCCGGGTCGATGTCCAACGTATCCTCGATTGGCGAAAGAGGTGACGAGCGTGGCCGCGCCTGACTCCGCAGTCACGCAGTCGATGCCGTCGCGCAAGAAGGATTCTTCTTTGACGCAGCGTGGCACCACGACTATCCCGGCCAATGTAGTCGCCCGAATCGCCGCTCAAGCCGCGTTTGAGTTCGCCGCCGTCGGCTCGAACGCAGGTGGAGTCCTCGGAATTGGTTCCCGCCGAAACTTCGGGTCTCGCCCCGAGGCCACGTGCCAACTCTATGGACAGCGCGCGATCCTCCATCTGGACCTCGGCCTCGTCTTCCCCACCCCCTTGTCCTCCACTATCGAGGACCTGCGCGCGCACGTGAGCGGTCGCGTCGAAAAGCTGTGTGGGGTACGCGTCGCCAAGATGTCCATCGACATTTCGTGGCTCAACCCGAGCAATCATATCAGGAGGAGCCTGAGATGAGAGCACCCGTACCGGCACTCGTTTATCGCCCGACCCGGAGCACACCCGCCACCCTGTTGGCGTTGCTGCTCATCATCGTCGGAGGACTCGGCACATGGCTGACGGGATACCGCCTTCTCACTGGGGCCTGGCCGCAGCGCACCGTCACCACGCTCAACGCGGTCGGCACGGTGTCCTTCAGCTCCATCGCAGCACTTATTGCTGCCGGATTCGCGGCCGCATGCGGCCTGTTGATGTTTGTCGCAGCACTGTGGCCTGGCCGCCCCAAGCACATCGCATTTCTTCCCGACGATATCCCCGGGCAGACAGCACTTCACCGTTCTGACCTGGCGATCCTCGTGAAGCGGCACGTCGAACAGCTCGCCACGATTCGGTCCGCTTCCGCCACGGTGCGCAGGTCACGAGTCGAGGTTGTCGTCTTCAGCGACGCGGACGACTTAGACGCCGTGCGCGAAGCCGCGTCCAAGAAGACCGACGAGGCCCTGGAGGTTTTCAACCCCGAGGGCATCACCCGCAGCCGTGTCCGCGCCAAGCGCGTGAGCTGAAAGAGAACCGATTTATGCGTTCAGTTTCTGCCGCTCTCAACAGGGTTCTCCTGGCATTCTTCGGACTGCTTATCGTCTGCGCGTCCGCTTGGTTCCTCGCGTCCGGCCTCGACGTCGGCCACCATCTGCCCGTCATTTCCGTATACCTAGCTGCGGCGCACGACCAGATCGGGGCGATTCTTTCGCCTCGCGCCCACTGGCTCGTGCCATGTGGCGTTCTGGCATCTGCGCTCGCCTTCGTCGCTGGTCTGTTCCTGCTCCTCATGCAGGTGCCGCGCAGGCCTGCGAATTCTCCGCTCAGGCTCAGCGGCTCCGATAGTGCTCTGCTGGCTACTCTTTCCCCCGATGTCCTGTCGCAAGCCCTCTCCGAGCGCGTTCAGGACCTTCCCGGTGTCGAGCGCTGTACCGTCTTCGTTACCGGTTCTCCGAGCAAGCTCTGGGTTCAGGCGGACACGAGCGTCGCGCCGGACTGCGAGGTCGAGTGGACCGTGACCGAGCTCCGGAAGCTATTGAACGAGGACGTGGCTACGTCTCTGGGAACGCCTCCCAAGCGGCTCGACGTTCTCGTACGCCTGGCGCGCTCGGTGAGTTCGACGTCAACATCGAAGGCCGTCACGGGCCAGCCGTCGCCGGCAATCACAGGAACGGGAACAGGCGCATGAGACGTGGGGCAGGGCGGGCGTCGCCTTGCCCCACGTTTGTTGTGGGCAGGGCACCCCCATTCACGAGGCCGGGGCTGAGCCTGTCGTCACGATTCGCCCAAAGTGCAGACCACTTCGCTCCAATGAGGCGTTTTTCGCGACTTTTTACCGAGGTGGCCTGATCCACGAGACGACGATCGCGGCCGTCACGAGGAAGAGGGAGAACACCCCCTCCATGACGAACAGGATGAGCTGATTCCGCGCGAGAACCCGCATGACGGCGAGGCGGTTGTCCTCGCCCGTGCGCGCCAGGCGCTCCCCCACGCGGTCGGCCGCGCCGATCCCCACCAGAGTGGACAGGCCTTGGATGGCTTCGAGGAACTGGGCGGACAGACGGGCCCGCATCTCGCGCGAAGCCGACGAGTCGTCGCGGACGAAGCGCTGGAAGAGAGCGATCGAGAGGGGGACGAAGGGGATGCAGGCGACGAGGACGAGCGCGGCGACCGGGTCGATGAGCGCCCCGACGACGACGAGGACGAGGAAGGGCGTGGCGACGGCGCCGATGAGTTCGCCGATGTAGGCCTGCCGGTATTCGACGACGCGTTCGACGGAGTCGGTGAGCAGCGAGATCAGGCGCCCGGTCTCCTCGGCGCCGATTCGCGCGGGCCCCAGGCGGAAGGCGTGCTCGAGCAGGGCCCGCCGTATGCGGCGGGCCTCGCGGCTCCGGGAGGCGTCGGTCTCGCGGCCGAGGGCGAGCCTGGCGAGGCAGACGACGAGGATCCACACCGCCGTCAGGATGATCGAGGACTCGTGAAGTCGGGCGCCGACCAGGTGCGCGGCGAGGACGTCGGCGATGCCGATCAGGGCGAGAGCCGCGGCGCAGGCGCGGATCGAGATGAGGAGGGCTTGACGCGCGATCGCCGGGTTCCCGGGGGCGAAGAAGGCGCGCGCCTCCGGGGAGCGTCCCCGAGCCGTCGCCGCTTCGCCCCCGAGAGGGCCGCGTCCTCGGCGTCTCACCGATGCACCTCGGTCATGATCTTCTCGTAGCCGAGAGGGAGATTCGTGCCGGCGACCGCCGAGGCCTCGTTCATCGGCAGGAGCACGATCCGCTTGTTCTTCACGGCGGGGACCTCGGCCAGAGCCGGGTTCGACAGGAGTTCTTGGAAGGGGTCCATGCCCGCTCCCATGAAGTCCTCGACGAAGACGATGTCGGGGGCCGCGCGCACGACGAGTTCGGCGTCGATGGGAGCGGTGGCGGTCAGTCCGGCTTCCTGCGCCGCGTCGGCGCCTCCCGCGCGAATCGCGAGCGCCGGGATGGTGTTCTCGGCGCCCATCGCCCGGCTGCGAAATGAGCGCCCTTCCCCGACGGGGGAACGCATCGAGGAGCCGTCCCCCGTTCGCGGGGACGACTCCTCGATGAGGTTGGAAGGATCAGTCCTCGGCGCCGCGGCGCATCAGCACCGCGCCCGCCGCCAGGCAACCGAGTGCCACCGCGATCATGCCGCCCGCGGTGAAACCGGTGCGCGCGAGATCGGCCTTCCCACGACCCGGCCCCTTCGCGACCTCGGCACCCGGGGAGGGCGTCTGAGTCGTCGAGGACTGAGCGGTCGACGAATCGCCGGGACGCGCGTTCCCGTCGGGCTTCGGCGCGGCGCCATCGGGCAGGTCGACGGCCCTGGCGAGGATGTGCGCCGAGTGGGCGAAACCTTGGTCGCCGGTCGCGGCGTCGTCGATCACGCCGTCTCCGCCGATGGCGACCGTGGCCTTCCCGAGGTAGTCGCCGATGAAGGCGACGGCGCGGCCGAATCGGGAGCGCTCGCCGCGCGAAGCGATCTCCGTCGCCTTGATATCGGCGATTCCTCGAGGATCCGACGCGAACTCGTCGGTCGAGAACACCCACGCGCGCCCGTTCCCGGTCGAGCCGTAGGCGCCGACCACGAGCATCGCCGAACCCGATCCCGGAATCGGGAGGGCGTCGACCGCGTATCCGAACCCGTGGTCCTTCTCGCCTTCGGGGCCGGTGATGATCCTGACGCGCGCCGACGTCGCGCCCGGGTCCTTCGGCGAGATCACGACGTCGTCCAGCTCCTGGCCGATCGCGGCCTTCTCGCCCGCCACGAGCGCGACGCCGCCGGTTCCCTGGTTCGCGAGCAGGCCGCCGTCGAATCCGATGACGAAATCGTCGATCGAATCGCCGGTCACGTCGCCGACGTTCGCCACCGAGGTGCCCGCGCCGAGCCGGTGAGAGGCGTCGAAGGGCATCGTGAGCGCGAAGCCGGCACCGGGGGCTCCGGCCCGGACGCGCGCTCCGGCGGCGGAGCGGTCGCTCGTAGCGTCGGCGGCCCGCCCGTAGACGACCCACGCCTTGCCGGGGATCACGTAGTCGCGCATGTGCTGGAAGTCGGTCACGACGTAGTCCGCGGTGCCGTCGCCGTTCACGTCGCCCACGCGTGTGAAACTGTTGAAGGTGTTTCCCTCCGGCGAATCGATGCGCTGAAGAACGGCCGGGTCGTTCTTCGTGAGGTCGCGCATGTCGACGGGCGCGCCATCGGCCTTGCCGCGGAGGATGAACGCCGCGCCCTGCGGGGTCGCGTTCTTGTCGGCGGAGACGGCCGCGTTCGCGACGATGAAACCGACATCGGCCATGCCGTCGCCGTTCACGTCGCCCACGCGAGTGATGTTGAACGCGCCCGCGCCCACCGACGGAAGATCCACGTACCAGCCGTGCGCCGGATCGAGCTTGTTGAGGTCGACGTCGCGCAGGTGCGAGCCGCCGAAGACGACCCACACGCGAGACATCGTGTGCGAGCCGAAGGCGATATCGTCCACGCCGTCCTTGTTGACGTCGCCCAGGCACGCTACGGAGAACCCGATGTTGGCGTCGGTTGCGGGGTCGGCGGTGCGACGCGGGCCGAGGATCGAGATCGTCTCAGCGGAGGGGAGGGCTTGACCGGCGGTACCGCCCGGGATGATCGAGATCTCGCCGGTGACGTTCAAGATCCAGCCGCGCGTGGGCGTGCTCTCCGCGTAGTACGGATCCCACTTCCATTGGGACCGCACGACGTTGCCCGAGATGATGTCGGGGCGCCCGTCCCCGGTCACATCGCACGCGCCTCGCGCGAGCGAGCCCCCCAGGCCGGACGAGAACTCGCCGAGCCACGACTTCTCGGTCGGGGTGTCGAGCGGGACGAAGGAGGTCTCCTCCTTGCGGGGCTGGGGCTCGGGGATCGGAGCGACGATCTCCTCGTCGTCGCTGTGGGTCTTCTCGCCCTGGCGCGACATGTCGACGGTCCATACGTCGATGCGGCCCTTCGAGTCCGATGTGTAGACGCCCTGCAGAGGGTCGTCTCCTCGGCGCGGAATGATGCCGAGCCCCGCGCCGGGGTCGCTCTCACCGCCCTCGGCGGAGACGAATGTCGCATGGTGCGCGCCGGGGAGATCGAGGATCCCCTGCCCCGCGTTGAAGTCCTGCGTGAACGCCTTCGCGGAGATCGCGAGCGCACCGGGGTGCTCGCCATCCTTCGGGCGGCCGACGAAGAGGGCGCCCGGATACTCCCCGCCGTCGACCCACGCGAGTGACGCGCCGAGCCGTCCGTACAGGGGGCTGCGGAAGAGATAGCCGGTCCGTTTCGCCGATTCGCTCGCATGAACCGGAGCGGATGCCGTGGAGTCGAGGTCGATGACGGTGTCGATCCCCGCTTGAACGACGGCGAAGGCGCCGGCCTCGTTGTTGTGGCCCGGCGCGCCGACGGCGAGATCAGGAGCGCCGTCCGCGTTGATGTCGCCGATCCGGGCGATCGCCGCACCGAATTCAGCGCTTGCTCCCTGCTTCGACGCGCCGACGATACGGGGCGCGCCGTCGAGGCTGCTCGCCGACGCCGGGGCGTAGGCCACCGTGCTCGTCGCGGGAGTGCCGACCGCGAGGTCGGATCCGAAGGCGAGCAGTGCGAGGCCCTTCGAGGTATCGACGTTCCAGGTGGCGGAGGCGATATCGCGCAGCAGGCGGCGCGCGCCGGGCGCGCTCGCGTCGGCGGTTCCAGCACCGGCCGCGCTCGCGTCGGATTCGGCGCCGGTCTCGGTCGCGCTCCGCTCCGGGGTTGAGTCGTCGGAGTCGAACAGGTCGGCGACGTCGGGGTCGAGTTCGCCGCCCGAGCCGAGAGGAGGTTCGGGGCCGTCCTCGTTCCACTCGTCGTCGTTGGATCCGGTGGGGGGATCCGAGGGCGGAGCGGGAGGCTTCGGCGTCGTCTCGAAGCGCGCGGTATCGACGATCGTGACCTTATCGGCCGTGCCGACCGCGAGGAACGGGCTGTCCGGGCTTCCCGCGATCGCGAGCACATCGGCGTCGGGGTCGATCGCGGCCAGGAGTCGAGGGGCCGCGGAGTCGGAGGAGTACAGGTAGACCGCGCGCTCGCCGGCGACGGCGACGTGGGGCGCGCCCTTGATGGAGACGCAGGTGACGGCATTGCCGAATGCGTTCTCACCGGCCGGGGCCGCGGTGGTGAGGAGGTTGCGCTGTTCGCTCAGCGAGATCTCGACCTCGTCGCTCGGATCACCGTAGGGGATGTAGGGGAGGACGTGGAGGCCCGTGCGATTCGCGAAGATCATGTCGGCCAGACTATCGCCGGTGATGTCGCAGGATACGGGAGTCGTCGCGCCCGCGTCCTTGTACGTGAGGCGATCCGTCTTGCGAATGATGTCGCCGTAGCGCGACTCGTAGATCCAGGAGAATCGCAGCGAGTCCGAATCAGCTCCGCTGGCGCGGCGTTCCCCGTGCTCGGTCGTCGACGTCGGGTTCGCCGGTTCGGAACCGGACGCCGGACTCGTCGCGACGGCTGCGAACGTCGGGCTCGCAGTACCGAGCGCGAGCGATGCCATGGCGATTCCTGAGAGTGTTCGTGAAAGTGTCTTCACCTCGGCCCTTTCGTAAATTTATGCAAGCCTAACCTTAGACGTGGCGGGTGATTCTTGGGAAGAAGATGAAGCGGACGACACACGGAGCGAGGGATCGAGGACGCAGCGCTGGGCTCGCTGATCGGAGATGCTGGTCGAGCAGGTGATGGGCGATCGGTTTCCACAGGCCGAGTGGGGTCTGCGATGCTTGCGGAAGCGGATCCGGCCGGCCGGCGCGTCGCGGAGTTCTCGCTCCGAGGCGCGGCAGGGGCGCAGGCCCGGCCCTCAGCGGGGATTCGACGGAAGAGCGACGCCCCACGGCCGACGACGAATCGAACGCACGGAGAGGACCGATCATGGAACGCACGACGCTGGGCACGACCGGCATCTCGATCCAGAGGCTCTGGCTCGGCGGGATGAGCTTCGGGAAGGTCTTCCCCGCTTCCACTAGTGGATGGTCCGCGTGGACGAGACCGAGGCGATCATCACCCGCGCCCTCGAACTCGGCGTGAACTTCATCGACACGGCGAACACCTACGCGCACGGCACGAACGAGGAGTACATCGGCGAAGCCCTCCGTCGCCTCGCCGTGCCGCGCGAGGACGTCGTCCTCGCCTCGAAGGCCTACTTCAACGAGGGACATCTGTCGAGGGGGCGATCGAGCGGGAGATCGAGGGGACCTTGACGCGCCTCGGCGTCGACTACCTCAACCTCTACATCATCCACCGCTTCGACCTCTACATCATCCACCGCTTCGACTACTCGACTCCCATGGCCGAGACGATGGAGGCGCTCGACAGGCTCGTCCGCGACGGTCGTGCGCGGGCGCTCGGCGCCTCCGCGATGTACGGCTACCAGCTCCACAACCTCCAGCGGGTCGCCGACGAGAACGGATGGACGCGCTTATCGAGCCTGCAGAACCACTACAACCTGCTCTACCGCGAGGACGAGCGCGAGCTCATCCCGGTCGTGCGCCAGTACGGCATGAGCCTCACGCCGTACAGCCCGCTCGCCTCGGGCCACCTCACAAGATCGACCTGGGACTCCGACTCGGTCCGTTCGACGACGGACGGGACGATGCGCCAGAAGTACGATCGCGATCGGGAGATCGACATGCCGATCGTCGTGCTCGAAGCCTTCGAGGGTCGACGACGCCGTCCGCGCGTTCTCGCTAGAGCTCTCGGCCGAGGAGGTCGCCTTCCTCGAGGAGCCCTACGTCGCCCACGACCTCGTCGGACCGCTCGCGCGCCCGAGCGAGAAGGCGCTCGCGGGGACGGTCGTTCCGCAACAGCCGGGACAGAAGAACGCATGACGACGAGGGCGCAGTCGGCCGCCGGGAATGAGGTCGAGGACTACCTCGCCTCGATTCCGCCGACCGCGCGCCCTCGTTTGGACACCGCGCGCCCTCGTTTGGACACCGCACGCCCTCGTTTGGACACCGCACGCCCCGCCCTCACGGGCCTGACGCTCGCAGACCACGCGAACTGCGCGCTTAGGCAACTCGGGACCGAACCTTCCCGGGCACACTCCGATTCTCCTTCGCGAGACTCGGAACAAACCCCAGGACGCTTCAGAACGAGTAGCCACCGCTCGTGAGCGCGTGGTCGTCAGCTTGGCTGAATGTTGATGCCGCGCAGCCAGTCGAAGAATCCCATTTGCCTCACCTTTCACAGATAAGATCAGATCGATGACCGGGGAAGAAGCGTGTGCCCGATTAGAGACAATGGAGCAAACCCATGACCAGGAAGTCAGTAAAATCATCGGGCAACAAAACCCGAGAGAAGAAGAAATCTTGGCGCAGTTGGATCTCCGCATCTGAGGCAATTTCGCTAGTTTCACTCATCATCGCCGTAGCGGCACTTGGCTTCAACATCCATGATCGCAATCGCGCAATCGAGGCAGAACAATTCCACCAAGCAAATCAAGCATTTGCCCGAATAACAATTAGCGCGGACATCTCACAGGTCGAATCAGGCCAGTATGGGAAAGAGATCACTTCCACCTTCCACAACTCGTCACCGAATCCAGTATTCAACCTGGTTCTAGCCATGCCCAAACCGCTTAATACCTTAAGCGTCTCCGGCGATAATTACCACGAATTCCAGAATACGGAGCATGGATTCGAGATCCCCTTTCCGACCGTTTCACCTGGCGAGAAGGTTGAATACGCGAACACGTACAGTCAGGATCTATTCAGTTCACAACCACCCCGCGTAATCTTGAACGAGAACTTTCGCTTTTGCTTTACAGATGTCAACGATCAGCGGTGGATGGCAGACCATCACGACGCACAGAGGATCTCTTCGACAAATGAGTGCATTGAAGACAAGTAGATCGGCAATTCGCTAGAACACCAACAGCCCTCGTTCGTCGTAGACTCTGCCCGAGCCTGGCGCGCTGCCGTTTCTGATGGCTCGGTCGAGGGCCATGATGGTGGCGACGACTCCGCCAATCTTCTCGGTGGACTCTTGCTTGTCGGGTTTGATGTTGCCTGCCGGGTCGGTTCGGACATGGATGTCGTCGACCATCCATGCCAGTACGGGGTGGCCTGCGTGGGCGAGGTTGCCTTCTCATCAGTTCCTTGGAGGGTGGGTTCATGTCTTTGAAGCCTTGCCCGAAGGCGATGACGGCGAAGCCCGCTTCTTCGAGGTTCTGGCTCATCTGGACCGCATCCCATCAGTCGAACGCGATCTCACGGATGTCCAAGCGCTCCCCTAATTGTTCGACGAAGGTTTCGATGCCGGCGTAGTGGACGACGTCGCCTTCGCCGGTTTGCAGGAAGCCTTGGCGTTCCCACAGGTCATACGGGGCATGATCACGGTTCACGCGCTGTTCGATGTTGTCTTTGGGGATCCAAAACCACGGCGCGATCACGCACTTGTCGTCGCCGGTCTCTGGCGGAAAGACGAGGACGAACGCCGTGATGTCAGTGGTGGAAGCCAGGTCGAGTCCGCCGTAACACACCCGGCCTTCCGACTCTGTGAAGCGTCGGCGGAGAGGTACGCCGCACGCGCCAAAGCCAAACGCGAAGCAGAAGCAGCCGAGCACAAAGGCCCGAACACCATGAGAGGGCGAACACGGAAGCGCCCCCAGAGCCGACGAACGGCCCCCAGGGGCGCAACTAGGACGACAACGGGACGCTACGCCCGCACCTCATCCCGACACGTCGACAGCGCCACCAAGGTGGGGACGAGATCCGCGAGCGTCCGGCGGAGCGCCTCGAGATCCCGGAGGGTGTGCGCAGTCGTCAACGCGTCCACAGTTGGCCCGCCCTCGTCGTTCACGGTGACCTCGAGGAGGATCTCCGCGCCGTCGCCGGGCGCCTCGAGGACGAGACTCCGGTACCAGGTGGCAGGGTCGCCGGGGTCAGTTGAGAGGGTGGAGGAGCACCACCAACGGGCAGGGGTGAGATCCCGGAAGGGAATCGTCGAAGCGTTCATCGGGCCACCGCCTCGAGGGCGTGGAGACGGGCGGACCCCAGCCGTGCCGCTGGAGCATCGCCGGGGTCAGGCTGGATGGGGGTGAACGTGCGGGTCATGGTGTTTCGCCTTTCGGAAGCAGCGACACCGTGCCCGGCGTGAAGCGTCCGTGCGGCTGCTATACCCCACGCACCGACGTTCCGAACGCATATGCGCAGGTCAGATAGCATTGGGTGGAGCTAAGGGAGCACGTGTCGAACTCATCCTAGGACGCGATCACCTGCTGCTCGTGGCACTTGCCCTATAGAGGACGTAATGCGTTCAGATGTGTGCAGTGTGTGCAACACCAAGTTTTCCTTGGTATCTCAACAAAAAGTACTGTACACATGATGTGTGCACAATGTGCACAATGTGTGCAATGTGTGCAATGTGTGCAGCACTGTGTGTTCCCGGTCTCATTCACATGTTGCCGACCAGATGCATGGGCATTTCACCTCACGAGCTCGTCCTCCTGTGCGGATGAGCTCGCGCCCCGAAGGGACGCTGACCAGTTTCGCCTTTTCGCGCCCGCAGGGTGCGGTCTTGTATGCTTCTGGATCCCCACCTGGAGCACCCAACGTCAGCACCTCGGAGCCACTTCACTTCCACACGATTTCAACCGACTCAGGATCAAAGCCCTTTTTGCCCTGCTTTGCCCGCTTGAGCGTCACGGTCATGAGCGTGTCGATCATGGTGCGCTGCAACGCGATGGGAGCCTCCAGGAAAGCCGCTGCCGGGTCTGGTGTGCCGAGGATCGGCGCGAGCACCGTTCCGGTTCCAGAGGCGAGGCGCTCGGCCTCAAGGCGGGTGATCTCAGTGCGAGCAGCGTCGCGGATGCGGGCGAGGTCAGCACCCTCGATCACCTCGGCGTCGTAGTCTCGCTCAGCACGAGCAATGCGTGCGCGCTGCTGTGCGATCTGCTCCGAAAAAGCGTCCTTGACCTCGGGGTCCGCCTGCTTCTTGTGACGCCTGAGGTCCTTCTTCTGGAGCCGGGCGACAACGAGAGCCCGCACGAAGTCATCAATCGCGTCTCGGGTTCGGTTGAGATGCCCGGCGTTGCAGCTGTAGTAGCGGGCGCGGGTTCGCACCGGCTCCCCACACTCACCGCATCGATAAAGCCCTGCCCCCAGGTGTTTGCGAACGGTGGAGCCGCTGCGGTTCGTCACGCGGGCAGGGTCGTCGAGAAGGTTCTGAACTGTCCACCATTGATCTGCTTCGACGATCGCCTCCCACTGCCCGAGGACGAGCTCCCCGTTCTCATCCTTGACGAGGGCAGGGCCTTACGGCGCGATTCCCCGGCCTCCTGCCGACGAGTGTCCTTCGAGGTGTAGACCGAGTACCCCGCATAGCGAGGGTTCCGCAGGATGCCGAGCACCGTCGAGGGTGACCAGGGCTTGTCATCGGGCACCGGGCGAAGCTGCTTGCCCTCAGCCTGCCGTCGAGCATTGCGTTCGAGGACGATCGTCCGACTGTGCAGGGGCACGCGCGGAACCCCAGCCGCCTCGCCGTCGGCCTGAGCGCCGCTGAGGGCGCGTGCGATTCCGTGCAGCGAGTCCCCTCGAAGGAAGGCAGCGTAGATGGCACGCACAGCCTCAGCCTCGTGAGGGATGAGCTCGCCAGCGGTGGTATAGCCCATCGGACGAACCCCTTTGGGTGGCCTCCCTTGCCGGGCACGTTGGACGTGCGCCCGAGACTGGCGAGCGCCCTTGCGCTCGACCTCCGCTCGCGCGACCGCAGCCTTGATGCGGGCGTACATGCGCCCGCCGTCGGTGCCAAGGTCAGCGTCGCCGTTCGCAGTGACAAGAAGTAGGCCACGGGACTCTGCTCGGTCGATCCAGTCTTCAAGTTCCCGAGGCTGTCGGGCGAGCCGGTCGAGGTCGTAGCACACGATCGCGTCAAGAAGCCCCGCCTCGTAGTCAGCGACCATCCGCAGGTAGGCAGGGCGCTTTTTCGTCTTATCCGAGGCCGAAATTGATTGATCGACGTAAGTCTCGACGATCTCCCAGCCACGGAACTGAGCGAGCTTCTCGCAGTCCTCGCGCTGACGGTCAATCGCGAGGCCGTCCATCTCACGGTCGAGAGAGATACGAAGGTAGATGGCTGCACGGACAGGCTGGGAGGAGGTCGGCTTCATGCCTCCAGTTTACTTCTTAGACGTAAGCCCCGTGCGAAACTCCACGACATCGCCTTCCAGCACATTTACCCCTGCACGCAATGCTCATGACACCTCATCTGAGCCAGAACAGTCATTCGCGGCAAGCAATCTTAAGGCACAGACTCTCTAATCATTATTTCTGATATCTCTTAACCCGTTTGAACCAGTCCTCAATGACTTCGATTTCGTTTTCTAACTCGCCGACTTCTGGTGGAGAGTAGTTGAGTTCAGGATGAGGGTCATGCCGTGATGCCCACCCAGAGATACGACTGTAGGAGTCATCGTAGGTTTTCACATCTTGTTCTGTAACGCGACCAATAATACGTAGTTTTCCGACTCGAACCTCTAATGACGCAAAGTCGACCAGAGGCTCCGCGATAACTTGGCTAATTATCCGCTCCCAAGTTTGAGACATGTGGCCTGCGATCTTTTCGGTTTCTCGTTGATAATCCTCTTCAGGCATCCCCTTTTCCTGTCGGCGCAGAGCCGCAACTTCCTGCCTTAACTTATTGACACGTTGTGCTGCGTCTTTTGCAGTCCAGGGATGATGTTCAGTCGTATAACCCGGCTCTGCTTTCCTTCGCTTTTCAATGCCTCGCGTAGCATACGGTACGGCGATTTCGTCTGCCGCCTTACGCAGGAGCATGGTGAAGGCTACGTCATGCGTGAACACCACAACTTGTCTATCTTTAGCTAACTCAACGATTCGCCTAGCAACAGATTCACGTTTCATATGATCAAGAGAGGAAACCGGATCATCGAAGATCAGTGCTGACTTACTAGCATCGAAATGTGCCTCCGTGAGAAAACCTACAAAACCAAGCGAAGTCTGTTCTCCCTCAGAAAGGACCTCAGTAAGCTTCGTTCCGGAACGGGCATCTCGAAAATCCGCCTTATGCAGTTGAGAACCTTGTCGCGCTCTGGTAGCCCTAAACCTAACATGTTCCAGACCAAGATTCTGCGCCTCGCGAGTAAAGAACTCGTCCGCCTCCTGAGTTACGTAGGCGCGAGTAAGTTCGCTGACTTTCTTGGTAATTGAACGGGTGTTTGTCTCGGACAGCTTCCTATCAAACTCATTTATCATCTGAAGTCGAGTACGTTCAGCTTCAATGAGTTGCCACCCATCGTGCATCGCAATTTGATCGCACAGTTGACGCTCTTGCGCTTCTGCTTTCGCCAGTTGCACTTCGAAACCCTCTGAGTTCATGCTATCGGCTTGGTCGCGATGAGTGACGGTGGTGTCAATGGGTGGTAGCAATGAGTTGGTTGAGAAGAAGGAATGCTCTACACTCACTTCTTACCCCCAGACGTAAGCCCCGTGCGGAACTCCACGACGTCACCGTCGTGCATCACATAGTCCTTGCCTTCCATGCGGACCTTGCCGGCGGCCTTCGCGGCGGCCATGGAGCCGGCTTCGACCAGGTCGTCGTAGGAGACGACCTCGGCCTTGATGAAGCCCTTCTCGAAGTCCGTGTGGATGACGCCGGCGGCCTTGGGGGCGGTGTCGCCCTTGTGGATCGTCCAGGCGCGCGCTTCCTTCTCGCCGGCGGTGAGGTAGGTCTGTAGGCCGAGGGTGCCGAAGCCGACGCGGGCCAGCTTGTCCAGGCCGGACTCGTCCTGGCCGGATTCGGCGAGCATCTCGCGGGCGTCCTCGTCGTCCAGTTCAACCAGTTCGGCCTCGAACTGGGCGTCTAGGAAGATGGCCTCGGCGGGGGCGACGAGGGAGCGCAGTTCGTCCTTCATCTCCTCGTTGTCCATCTCGGCGGCGTCCATGTTGAACACGAAGATGAAGGGCTTGGAGGTCATGAGCTGGAAGGAACGCAGCGCGTCCTGGTCCAGCTTGGCTCCCTCGGGGCCGGACAGCAGCTCGCCGCGCTCCAGCAGGTCGAGGGCCGCCCGCGCGGTCTCGAGGACGATCGGCTCGGTCTTCTTGCCGCGCACCTCCTTTTCGAGGCGCGGGATCTGCTTCTCGATCGTCTGCATGTCGGCGAGGATCAGCTCGGTCTTAATGGTCTCAATGTCCGAGGCCGGGTCCACCTTGCCGTCGACGTGCACGACGTCGGGGTCGGAGAAAGCGCGCGTGACCTGGCAGATCGCGTCGGCCTCGCGGATGTTGGCGAGGAACTGGTTGCCCAGGCCTTCACCCTCGGAGGCGCCGCGCACGATGCCTGCGATGTCCACGAAGGAGACGGTGGCAGGCAGGATGCGCTGGGAGCCGAAGATCTCCGCGAGCTTGTTCAGGCGCGGGTCGGGCAGGGGCACGACGCCAACGTTGGGCTCGATGGTCGCGAAGGGATAGTTCGCGGCGAGTACGGTCGCGCGGGTCAGGGCGTTGAACAGGGTGGACTTGCCGACGTTGGGCAGTCCAGCGATACCGATAGTAAGAGACACGCCCCCATCCTATCGGAGCAGGCCGGACGGCGTAGCACCCACGCGCTACGTCACGCCGACGCTCAGGGCAGCACACCGAGCTAGTCGCGCGGGTAGAAAGCCTTCATTTCCTCGAAGCTTCCGAGCTGGAGCCGCAGCCCGAGGAGTGTATCGACGCTAAGGGCGCGCTCTCCAACGCGGAAGAATCGCGTGTAGGCGAAATGACTGGTGGTGCGCCCCGCGAAGGCTGGCCCGACCATGTTTGTCAGCGTGGTACACAGCTGCCAGGCGGCGCCTGCCACCTGTTGGTCGTCGTTCCACTCCTCGCCTTCGGCGGGGGAGACGATGATCGCCCATTCGCCGTTGTGCTCGGGCTGGTAGGCCGCCCAATCAGTGCAGACGATGGCCTGCTTTGTCAGGTAGGTGCCGTTTTCCCCGCCCAGTCCGCGTGTCAGGAGGTCGGCGATGGGCGCGCCGCCCAGCCACTGCTGGACGAGCCACTGGAGCTGCTCGGTCGTCAGGCCTGCGCGCATGGGCGCGGGGTTGTCCCGCGTGGTACGAGGCCTGGCTTCCTCCTCAGCGTCGCCCGCGGCCAGTGCAACGGCGGTACGCAGGTCGTCGAAGGTCAGGCCGGGGCATCGGTTGTGCTCGGTGTCGGGGCCGAACTCGTCCCAGTTGTGTTCTTCCATCCACGCGATCTGTTGGAGCAGTTCGGGGGTTTCCCGTCCCGTCAGGCTTGTGGGGCCGATGCTGAAGCCGCGGGATTCCAGGAAGCGTACGTCGCGCAGCGGTGCCCCTTGCGCGAGGCCCGCGAGAATCCGCCCGATTCCCATCTGGAAGCCGGGCGGCAGCGTAACGGAGTCGCCGGTGACGTCGCTGGAGATTTGGACCCCGTCGACGGTGGCACGCACGGTGACGACGCCCAGGGCGGTGACGCTCATGTCCCACTGGTAGACGATCTGCGGACGCCACGCGGGTGGGAGTTTCGCCAGGTCGTGGGGCAAGGACCGGAAGACGGGATCGAAGACCTCGTCGAAGAGTTCCCAGTTGTAGCACAGGCATCCGCAGCGCTTAACCCAGGCGTCTTCCGGCGTTTCGGGGCCGAGAAGAATCGCCCAGTGGAAGGGCGTGTCCTGCATGAGGCCCCACTTAACCTCGCGGAACTCCTCGTCCTCGGCGTGCTCGGTATCCACGAAGCTCACCGACACCAGGGGCATATCGGGCCTGTCGCCGCCGCTAATCGCGAGCGTCCGCCCGCCAACCCGCCATCGCGCCTCGCTCCCGTGTCTGCCTCCGCCGACGATGACGGGGCGTGCGGGCGCGAGGAGGGCTGCTGCGTCCAGGAGGAACTGGTGGTAGTCCTCGAGCGTCAGGTCACGCCCAGCCAGGGCGGCGACAGAGTTGCTGACTCGTTCGATGGGATCCATGCACAACCTCCGCGTTGGCTCGACAATCGACGAATACTCGTCCTTGCAAGCCACTTTACCGCACTGTCAGACGGTCGGGGGTGGCGGTCTCAGCTGGTGTGGTCGGGTCCGGCGACGCGGAGTGCGTGGGGGCGAGCGGGTGCCATGCCGGCCTTCTTCAGGTCGGCGCGCAGGTCGCGGGGCAGCGCGAAGGTCGTCGATTCGGTCTCGGTACGGGCCACCTCGACGGTGGGGAATCCGCGGTTCTGCAGCCATTCGATGACGTCGCGCACGAGGATTTCGGGAACGGACGCGCCGGAGGTGAGACCCACAGTACGGGCACCCTCGAACCAGGACTCATCGAGTTCCTCCGCCTTGTCGACGCGGTACGCGGACCCCGCCCCGGCCTCGAGCGCGACCTCGACGAGACGCACCGAGTTCGAGGAGTTCGCCGAGCCGACTACGACCATGACATCCACCTGGGGCGCGATGAATTTCACGGCACCCTGGCGGTTCTGGGTGGCATAGCAGATGTCGTCCGACGGCGGGTCGATGAGCTGCGGGAAGCGCTGGCGCAGGCGGTCCACGGTCTCGCGGGTCTCGTCGACGGAGAGTGTGGTCTGGGAGATCCACACGACGCGCGAAGGGTCGCGCACGACAACGTTGTCGACCTCGTCGGGGGTGCCGACGACCTGGATGTGGCCGGGGGCCTCGCCGAAGGTGCCCTCGACTTCCTCGTGCCCCTGGTGGCCGACAAGGATGATGTCGTAGTCTTCCTTCGAGAAGCGCACGGCCTCGCGGTGCACCTTGGTCACCAGCGGGCAGGTCGCGTCGATCGTGGCAAGGTGGCGGGTGGCGGCGGCCTCGTGGACGGCCGGGGAGACGCCGTGCGCGGAGAAGACGACACGGGCGCCCTCGGGCACCTCGTCGGTTTCCTGGACGAAGATCGCGCCGCGCTTGGTCAGCGACTCGACGACGAACTTGTTGTGGACGATCTCTTTGCGCACGTACACGGGTGCGCCGTAGAGCTCGAGGGCTTTTTCGACGACGTCGACCGCGCGGTCCACGCCGGCGCAGTATCCGCGGGGGGCCGCAAGGAGAATGCGGCCGCTTCCCTCTCCGTGGGGGGCGGGCAGGGGGGTCTCGGCGCTGGCTCGCAGGTCGACGTTTTCATTCATGCGTCCACCCTAGCGCCCGGGGGCGAGAGCGTGCGCGGGGGCGTGGGAATCACACATTGTCACCTCCGGAACGAGGCCTGGGCACGCCCACGCTGCCGACTTCCCACACGCTTGTGGGCGGGGACGCAGACGGGGGCGGCGTGTGGCATCCTGTGGGAGTGACCTCGCCTTATGCCCCTTCCTCCCCCACAGCGGGGACCGCGCACGCTCCCGCGCGTCCGCCCGCTGCGAAAGCTGCCGACACGACGCGGGATAATCCGTGGCCGCTGCGCAGGCTGACGGAGAACATCAAGGTGTACGTGGACCGCATGAGTCCCCTGTGGGTGGAGGGCCAGGTCGTCGAGTACAAGGTGCGCCCGGGCGCGAAGATGCACTTTTTGACGCTGCGCGACCTGGAGACGGACACGTCGATGACGGTGACCGCGTGGGCGGGCATCATGGAATCCACGCCGCTCACCGAGGGTGCGCGCGTGGTGACGCGCGTGAAACCCGTGTTTTGGGAGCGCTCGGGCCGGCTCAACCTACAGGCGGCGGAGATTCACCTGCAGGGCGTGGGCGACCTGCTGGCCCAGATTGAGGCACTGCGTGCCCGCCTGGCCGCCGAGGGTCTGTTCTCGGATACGCGCAAGAAGCCGTTGCCGTTCCTGCCGCGCACGATTGGACTGATCTGCGGTCGGAGCGCGAAAGCGAAAGACGACGTGGTCGTCAACGCCTCGGATCGCTGGCCAGACGCACGCTTCGAGATCCGTGAGGTCGCCGTCCAGGGCGATCACTGTGTGCCCGAGGTGGGCCGAGCACTGCTCGAGCTGGACGCCATGGACGACGTGGACGTCATCGTGATCGCGCGCGGCGGCGGAGCGGTCGAGGACCTCCTCCCCTTCTCCGACGAACGCCTCGTGCGCGCGGTCGCGGATGCCCGCACCCCCGTCGTGTCCGCCATCGGCCACGAGGGCGACTCTCCCCTGCTGGACCTCGTCGCGGATTACCGCGCCTCAACCCCGACGGACGCGGCGCGCCGCATCGTGCCGGACCGCGCCCGCGAGCGCGACGGTGTCGCCCAGGCCGTCTCCCGCATGCGTGGAGCGTTGGCCGGTCGCCTCATGACGGAGCGATCTCACCTGTCGCTCCTGACATCGCGGCCGGTTCTCCAGGGACCGGGGGCCATCGTCGACGGGCATCGCGCGGCCCTCGACCAGCGCGTGACCGCGCTGCGCACGGCGGTCGAGCGCCGCCTGGCATCGGAGCGTCAGAGCCTGACCCGTGCACGCGCCACGCTGACTGCCCTGTCCCCACAGGCGACACTGGATCGCGGCTACGCGCTGCTGAAGACCCCGTCAGGCCAGCTCATCACCTCCTCGGCACAGGTGAAGAAGGGGGACCTCATCGAAGGCATCCTCGCGTCTGGCCGCATGGTCGCCCAGGTCGTGGGGGCCACCGCCCCCACTGCGCCAACCGAATCGTGACCCGGGACCTCAGCCCCAGCCTCGTCCCACCCGCCCATCAATCGTAAGGAAAAACACAATGACCCCGACCGATCAGCTTCCCGATCCCCAGTCCTTGGGATACGAGGCCGCGCGCGACGAATTGGTGCGTATTGTCCAGACACTTGAGAGTGGCCAAGCACCGTTGGAAGACACGCTGACACTCTGGGAGCGCGGGGAAGCGCTGGCAGCTCGCTGCTCACAAATCCTCGACGGGGCACAGTCTCGCCTGGCGGAGCGCACGGGGACGCAGGCGGTCGACGCCCGCTAGGCTGGTTTCTGGACGTTTTCGGACCGCAAGCGAGGAGACCAGATGACACAGCCCATCCCCCACGTGCTCGCAATCGGCGAAGCCCTCATCGATGTCATGATCACGCACGATCAGCCGGAATTCCCCGTGGAAATCCCGGGTGGATCCCCCGCGAACGTCGCGCTGACCCTCGGGCGGCTCGGACGGCCAGTTGAACTGGCGACGTGGATCGGCTCGGACGCGCGTGGACGCCTCATCGAGTTCCATATGGCCGACTCGGGCGTGCACATCACCGACGCCTCGCGCGGCGCTTCGCACACGTCGTCCGCGTTGGCGCACCTGGACGCAAACGGTGCGGCCTCCTACACCTTCGACTTGGAGTGGGCACCCACCGCCCCCATCGAGGTTCCCGAGACAGCTCAGATCCTTGAGGCCGGTTCCATTTCAGCGATCATTGAACCGGGCGCGTCGGCTGTCCTGGATGCGCTGGAGCGCGGACGCGAGCACGCACTCGTGTGCTTCGACCCGAACGCGCGCCCCTCGATCATGGGCGATCCTAAGACGGCGCTCGCCTCGATTGAGCGCTTCATCGCTCTGTCTGACGTCGTCAAGGTGTCGGACGAAGACATCGACTGGCTGACGGGCGGGGCTTCCATCGACGAGGTCGTGGAACGTTGGCTGGGCTTGGGTCCGTCGCTCGTGGTCGTCACGCGTGGCAAGCACGGTTGCCTGGTTGCCACGGCCTCGGGCCTGCGTTTCACGAAGACCCCGGGCGACGTCAAGGTCGTCGACACGGTCGGGGCGGGCGACTCCTTCATGGGCGGCATGATTGACGCTCTGTGGGGCATGGGACTGCGCGGCACAGGCGCACGCGAGGCGCTGCGCGGCCTCCCGGAGGAACAGGTGCGCGCCATCATCGACCGCGCCAGCGCCGTATCCGACGTGACCGTGTCACGCAGCGGTGCAAATCCGCCCTGGGCGCACGAACTCGCCTGAGCAGGTGCCGTCTGGCGCCTCCAGATTCACCAACGAGGCCGGGTCCCGTGATGGGATCCCGGCCTCGTTGGTTGGTGGGCGCGGCTACTTGCCCATGCGGCGCTCACGCTGGGCGTAGGAGCGCAGGGCGCGCAGGAAGTCGACGCGACGGAAGTCCGGCCAGTAGACCTCACAGAAGTAGTATTCGGAGTGCACGGACTGCCACAGCATGAAGCCGGAGAGACGCTGTTCTCCCGAGGTTCGGATGACGAGGTCGGGGTCGGGCTGATCCTTCGTGTACACGTGGGCGGTGATGTCCGCGTCGGTGAAAGAGTCGGCGAGTTCGTCAAGGGTGAGTCCCTTTGCCGAGGCCTCGTGCATCATGGCACGCACAGCCTCAGTGATCTCGTGGCGGCCACCGTAGCCGACCGCGACGTTGACGGTCATACCCTGCACGCTTGCGGTGCGTGCGACGGATGCACGCAGGTCCTCACTCACCTGCTCAGGCAGCAGAGCTAGGTCGCCGACGACGGCCAGCTTCCAGCGTCCCTGGTCCGCCAGGAGGGAGACGGCCTCGCAGATGATGCGCAGCAGCTCACCCAGCTCGCCCTCGTCGCGCGCCAGGTTGTCGGTAGACAGAAGCCACAGCGTGACGATGGAGACCCCAGCGTCCTCGGACCAATCGAGAAACTCGGCGATCTTGCCGGCTCCCGCGCGGTGTCCCTGCGAGGCGGTTGCCCCCAGCGACTTCGCCCAGCGCCGATTTCCATCCAGGATGACGCCGATGTGTTTGGGGACTGCTGCATCGGACAGCTCGGCTTTGAGGCGACGCTCGTACATGTCGTAGAGCACGTTCCACTGGCCCATGTCGTCTCTCCTTCGTGTCGCACAGGCCGAAGCGGCCTACTCTTATAACAGTAAGGGTATCGCGCCGTTCGTCACGGGGAAACAGAAATACTCTCGCAGTGCGAGAACAGGCCAAACCCCGGAATTAACGCCATAGTAACCTACGGTAGCGTAAGAAATTGATGAGGTGAAGAGATGAAAATCGCATCGCTCACGCCCAAGCAGTGGGCGTCCGGACAGCTCGTCCAAATCAAGCCGAAGCTGCGCGGCTGGCTCCACCTGGCAGCCGCCCCCCTGTCGCTGACCGCATCCATCGTGCTCGTGTGCTTGGCCCCCACGACCCCGACCAAAATCGGGTCGGCCGTCTATCTGGCATGCTCCCTCATTCTCTTCGGCGTCTCCGCGACCTACCACCGCTTCTACTGGGCCCCGCGCTGGGAGATCATGTGGAAGCGACTGGATCACTCCAACATCTTCCTACTCATCGCGGGCACGTACACGCCGCTGACCATCGCGCTCCTAAGCCGCTCCGACGCCACGATCCTCCTGTCCGTCGTCTGGGGAGGCGCGATCATCGGCATCCTCCTCAACCTCTTCTGGCCCACCGCACCGCGCTGGCTCAGCACCCTCGTGTACGTCGTCCTCGGCTGGGTCGCCGTCTGGTACCTGCCTCAGCTGTGGGCAGGAGGCGGCCCCGCCATCGTGTGGCTCATTGTCGCGGGCGGTGTCCTCTACACGCTGGGAGCTGTCGTCTACGGCGCGAAGAAACCCGACCCCTCCCCCACCTGGTTCGGCTTCCACGAGATCTTCCACGCCTTCACCGTCGCCGCGTGGGCCTGCCACTGCATCGCCGTCTACCTGGCAGTCCTAGGTTCCTAACGCGACGACCGTGCATGCCGACCGCGTCGTCATGCACATTGTTGCTACACTCAACACCGTGCGCGCCGACACCCACGTGTCGGCGCTCAATCGACTGACACACGTCAATGGAGGAACCATGGCCGACACTCAATGGCTTACGCAGGCCCAGTACGACCTGCTCGCGTACGAACTCAAGGAACGCATCGAGGTCAAGCGAGTCGAGATCGCACGCCTGATCGATGCAGCCCGCCAGGAAGGCGACCTGCGCGAGAACGGCGGCTACCACGCCGCGCGCAACGAGCAGTCCATGAACGAGACGCGCATCCAGGTCCTCCAGGAGATGCTCGAGCACGCCGAGGTTGGCGACACCCCCGCCGACGACGGCATCGTCGAACCTGGAATGGTTGTCACCGCCATCGTGGCCGGTCGCGAGCAGACGTTCCTGCTCGGCTCTCGCGACGCCGGAGGCGACCTGGGCATTCAGGTCTTCTCCGCGCAGGCACCCCTCGGTGCCGCCGTCATCGGTCACAAGGCAGGCGACAAGCTTTCCTTCGAGGCTCCCACCGGCCGCATGATCGACGTTGAGATCATCGAGGCCAAGCCTTTCGAAGGCTGAGCCTGCGCGCAGCGTTCGCGCTGCCGAGTGCTACATACGAAACGAGTGGGTCCCACCATCAGGTGGGACCCACTCGCGTCTCCGTATTCGAAAGGGAGGATCAGGCCTCCACGTGGGGCGTCGGGGGTTCACCCGACTTCTCCCCCGCAGATTCGGCAACCGCACCGGAGGGGGCGGGCGCCTCCCGCTCCACGCGAACCTCGGCGTGAGCGTCCACGGATGCCACGACCTCGTCCCCATCGGCCTCGAGGACCGACATGTAGGGACGCGTATCAGGCTTACCAGCGTACGTCGCGGCGATCTGCTTCTCGAGCGTTCCCGGGGGGCCTCCCGGCCGGTCCTGCGCCGTGGCCAACTCAGGCATTGGGTCGTAGCCGTGCAGGTACATGACCGTCGCGTTAATGAAGGCCGCAATCGGCACGGAGAAGACCGCGCCCGCGATGCCCGCGATCGCTGATCCCGCGGTGATAACCAGCATGACGGCCACGGGATGCAGGGACACCGCGTTCGACATCATGAAGGGCTGCAAGATGTTGGACTCGATCTGCTGGACGACCAGGATGATGATCAGCATGATGATCGCCTTCGACAGACCGCCGTTCAGCGCAGCAACCATCACCGCGATGACACCCGAGGTCAAGGCACCCAGAATCGGCACGAATGCCGCGAAGAACGTGATAACACCGATCGGGATGGCGAGGGGCACACCCAGAAAGAACGCGCCCAGTGCAATGCCGACCGCATCGATGGCCGCCACCTGGATCTGCGTACGAACGTAGGAGCCGAAGGTCGCCCAACCGCGGATCGCGCTCTCGTGGACGGGAACGCGCGCGGGAGCGGGCAGCAGGCGCACGCACCACAGCCAGATCGAGCGCCCTTCCCTCAGAAAGAAGAACAGACAGAAAAGCATCGTCAGGCCGGAGGTGGCCAGCGTGCCCACCGACGACGTGATGTTGAGAGCACCGGTCGCCAGCGTCTCCTTGTTCGTGTTGAGCCAGTTCATCACCTCACTGCGCATCTGGTCGGCCGCCTGGTTCAACATGGTCGTGTCGAGTTTGAGCGGGCCATTCTTCAGGTAGTCGTTGGTCGAGATCATCTGGATGAGGGTGCCAAAGCCCTCTGCAGCCTGCACGGCCAGCTGTGGGACCTGCTGGATGAGCTCGGCAGCTGCCTGACTCAGCGCCCCGGCAACGGCGAAGAAGAAAACGAGGAGGCCGACGGCTGCGGCCAGGGACGAGGGGAAGTGCAGCTTGCGCCGCATCCATGAAACGAGGGGTTCGAGCAACACGGCGAGAGTCAAGGCAATCGCGACCGGCATGATGACAAGCGTGAGCCAGGCGGCGGCCCACAGGACAGCGGTGACCAACCCGACGACGACGAGCGTGCGCCACGAGAAGGCCGCGGCCACGCGCAGGGTACGCGGCACCAAGGCGGAGGCATCAAGTTCATCGTAGTTTTCCTCGCGCACCGAGAGAACCACGGGGGCGGGAGCATGCATCTCGCCGGAGAATGCTCCTCTTCCGACATTCTTCGCGGGTAGCGCTGCGTTCAGCCGCCCCATCAGGTCCGACAGATTCCAGCGCGGTCGTTTAGGTGCTGTAGCCACTGGTTCTCCTTTTCTCACGCCCCAAGACTACCCGCGCCTGTCACTTTTTCCCGTCTTTACGCGCTCATCGGGCGCATGTGGGGGTGGCGGTGGTCAAATGTGAGACATGGATACTTTCTTTCGTCTGGCACGGACGGGGGTCCGTTCCTCCGTACACGCCGTGTTTGGGACGCCTCTCATTGACGAGGCCGGGGCCGGCCAGGAGGTTATCTTCCTGGCCGCGGGGTGCTTCTGGGGTGTCGAGAAGGCACTGTGGAATGCGCCCGGTGTCGTCTCGACGGCGGTGGGCTACATGGGCGGGCACTTCCCCGATCCGTCCTACCGGCAGGTGTGTTCGCATTCGACGGGCCACGCGGAGACGGTGCGCGCCGTCTTCGATACGTCGGTGACCAGCGCGGTCAACCTGATCCGTCTCTTTTTCGAGATTCGCGACCCCACGCAGGTGGGCGGCCAGGGCAACGACATCGGCGACCAGTATCGCTCGCAGATCTGGACGACCACGCCTGACCAGCTGCGCGTCGGACAGGCCCTGCGCGAGGCCTACCAGGAGGTGCTTAGTGCGCGCGGCTTCGGCCCGATCCAGACGGTGATATCTCCGGCTCCTTCGCCCGAGTCGAACGCCCGCTTCTGGATAGCCGAGGAGTACCACCAGCAGTACCTGGTGAAGAATCCTGGCGGCTACGAGTGCCACGCTCGCACCGGGGTTGCCTGCCCGGCGCTTCCCCACGAGTAATTGGAGGACGCTTCACGCACGCGGGGCGGGCCAGCACATCAGTGCTGGCCCGCCCCGTTTGTCAACTGCGATTAGTTCACGCCGAGGATGTCCGTGACGAACACGAGGGTCGCGCCGCCGGGGATGCCGGCCTGCGGGACGCCGCGCGCGCCGTAGCCAAGCTCAGCGGGGATGGACAGCAGGACGCGGTCACCCACGCGCTTGCCGACCAGGCCCTCGTCCCAGCCGGGAATGACCATACCCACGCCGATCTGGAAAGACAGGGCACCGCCGCGATCAAAGGAGTTGTCAAAGTCAGTGGCGGAGCCGAAGACCGCACCGTAGTAGTGGCAGGTAATCGTGTCGCCGGCCTCGACCACCTGGCCGTCGCCCGCGCGCAGGACCTCAACGACGAGTTCGTCGGAGGGGGTGCCCTCAAAAGCGAGGGCGGGCTTGCGGCCGAATTCGCCGGTGACAAAAATGTTCTCCATGGTGTCTTTCCTTGTTGGGGTAGGGGTCGCTGAGAGGGATAGCCGTCAGTCGCGGCGCATGAAGTAGGACAGGAGCTTGAGGATCTCGAGGTAGATCCAGATGACGTCCGTCATGATCGCGAAGGTGCACAGCCACGAGTACTTGACGGGCACGCCGGTGTTCACGCCAACCTTGACGGCGTCGAAGTCGCGAACGAGGCATAGGACGCCGATGATAATCGCGATCACGCCGATGATGACCCCGAGCGGAATGAAGCCGAACACCTTGTAGTTGTTGACGGCCGTCATGTCAACCGCGCCCGAACGAGACAGGACAAGGCTGATCATGTAGTAGAAGAAGAACGAGATCGAGCCGATGGTCGCAATGCGAGTAACCGCGCCCGAGTTGCGGATAAAGCCGAAGCTGAAGGCCCCCAGCGTCACGCCGATAACAACGAGGGTCGCCAGGACAGCGGTCACCACGATGCCCGGATACACGATCTCGAAGAAGCAGGACAGCGCACCAAGCACCACGCCCTCAATGAGCGAGTAGGCAATGATTGCGCCGGGGCGCACCTTCTTCGAGAACTGGACGAACAGGCCGAGGCCCAGGGTCACGAGGCAGCCGACGAACATGCTGGTCACCGCGATGAAGGGCGACGCGAGACCCATCATCCAGCCGACGGTCGCACCTGCCAGGAGCAGGCCGAAGCAGATGAGGGACTTGACCACGACGTCGTCGTAGGTCATGCGACCGCGATCCACCGCATCGGCGGCGGGAGCGGTCATCATCGCCTCATAGGAGGCCATCGGATCACCGTACGCTCCCTGCTGCTGGCCGTAGGCCTGCGGATCGCCGTAACCGGTCGGCTGACCGTACGCCGGAGCCTGCTGGGCCGCGTACGGGTTCGCCTGTCCGGCGTACGGGTTCGCCTGTCCGGCGTACGGGTTGGGAGCCTGCTGCGAGGCGGGCTGGTAGCCGGGCATGGTCGGGTATCCGGCGGGGGTTGTCTGCTGGGTGGACCAGTCTTTGACGATTGAGTTCATCACCGGGTTGGCCATATTTCCTCCTTGTTCAGTGATGTGTTGCCTCTAGTCTCGCACGGAGGCACGCACGGAGGGAAACGTACCGTTATGCGTACAACGAAACTGGCCTCCGCCTGGGACGCGCGCACGCGCAAGGAGCCACGGCCTCGTCCATGAGGCGCACGTGACAGTACCCCCGGTGGGACTCGAACCCACAACACACCGATTTTAAGTCGGTTGCCTCTGCCAATTGGGCCACGGGGGCGGGACGCTACCAGCCTACGGGAGGCTGGCACGCGCATCAAGCCTGGTCGACCATCGCCATCGCGATACCGTCGAGGATGTCGTGCTCGGAGGTGATGATGTCGTTGATAGGGTGCCCGGCCGCCTCCGCGCGCGCGAGGACGCGGATCACGATCCGGCTCCAAATGAGCGCGCCGGCGGCGATGACGTCCTCGCGGCCCTCGGGCATGAAGCCCAGGGATGCTTTGACGGAGGTCGGCTGGTCGACCATGAAGCGCACGGCCTGGTCGAACTGGGCGGCGCTCAGGCGGGCACCGTGAATGCGCTCGGGCTGGTAGGAGGTCAGGCCCAGGGCCTGCGCGGTCAGCGTCGTGACGGTCCCGGCGACCCCCACGAGGGAGCGCACGCGCGCAAGGTCCACTGCCTTCTCGGCACCGTCCAGCTGCTCATCGATCCATGCGATCGCGCGAGCCTGGTCCTCGGCAGGCACGCCTCCGGACGGATCCACGTGGGCGAAAAACTTCTCCGTGACGCGCACGGCACCCATGTCGATGGAGATCGCCTGCTTGACGCTCGTCGACCCCAGCACCAGCTCGGTTGAGCCTCCGCCGATGTCGACGACCAGCATGGGTGTGCGCGCGGCGCCCCCCAGCCCGCCGACGGCACCGCGGAAAGACAGCGAGGCCTCCTCCGTGCCGACGATAACCTCGGGTTCGACGCCGATGACGGCCTTGATCTGGCGGACGAATTCGGCGCTGTTAGAGGCATCGCGCGTCGCCGACGTCGCAACGAAGCGGGTGCGCGTCGCACCAAGTTTCTCGATCATCCGTTGGTATTCGATGGTGGCTTCCACGGTCCGCGAAATCGCGCCCGGGTCCAGGTAGCCGCGCGCGTCCACCCCCTTACCCAGGCGCACGATACGCATCTGGCGCGTCAAGTCGGCGAGGCGGGTGCGACCGTCCTCACCGACGGTAGCGTCGGCGACGAGCAGTCGGATTGAGTTTGTTCCACAGTCAATGGCAGCTACGCGGGTCATCGCTTCGTTTCTCGTGTATGTCGTCCCGGACGAGGCCGGGGCTAGCTTCGGTGGGCGCGGTCAGCAGGAGCAGCGCGCGGTCGAAAAGAGACCGCGTTCCTCCAGCATTGCGAGTGCCCGGTCTCCGATGGGATTCACGCCGGGACCCGCGGCCAGGGAATGGCCGACGAGGGCGTGCAGGCACTTGACGCGCGTGGGCATGCCGCCGGCGCTGACGCCGAAAATCTCGGGGACGTCGCCCAGGGTCAGGCGCGCGTCGATGTAGGCCTGGTGGGCGCGCGCGTAAGCAGCTCGCAGCTCCTCGTCGGCGGCGAGTTCCTCGTTGAGGGTCTCCATGACGTGCTCGGCCTCAAGCGTCGAGGCACCCTTGACGGCGGCCGGGTGGGTCAGGTAGTAGGTCGTGGGGAACGGAGTCCCGTCGGGCAGGCGCGGAGCCGTTGCGACGACCGTGGGACGCCCGCACACGCAGCGCGCGGCGATACCGACGACGCCTCGGGGCACGCGGCCCAGCTGGTCGCGCAGGACCTCAAGGTCCGCTTCGGTGGCGTCCATGGTGTTAACGAGGCTCATTCTTCGCTTTCTTCGCCGGTGGTGTTCTCCTGACCCGACTCGCCGGTATCAGCAGACGGGATGGGATTCGAGGTGGGCGGCTGGTCCGCCTTCCCCACTAGGATAGCGACCTGCTGCACCCAGGGGCGTGCGGGTCCGGTGCGCGTCGCCGCAGCAGCCATGGCGGAGTCCTGATATTGCGGCCCCGGATCAACCACCGTGTATTGAGTTTCACCCGGACGCACGTATCCCAGGCGTTCGCGTGCCTGCGTCGAGATGTAATCGGGATCGTTCCACAGGTCAAGCTGACGCTGCATGTCAGCGTTCTTCTTCTGCTGCTCAGCGACCTGTGACTTGATCTGCACGAGTTCGCGTTCCTGCTGCCACCACTGGAAGAGGCTGGGCACGAGCATAACCGAGAGGATCGCCGCGACGACGATGACGACGACAAGTCGCGTGGACACGTCCAAGCCGCCGATCGATAGGATGTTGCCATTCTCGCGCGGCGTTCGCTTCGCGCCGCGTTCACGAGTGCGTGCGGCCAGTCGCTCACGGGCCGAGGACGCGGTTGCCTTCGCGGAATCCGACTGAGTACGCCCGGCTTTCTTGCGATCCGCTTTGCTGGCTTTCTTCTTTCCCCGCGCCGAGGCCTCGTCTTTCTTTGCGGCCTGTGCGGCAGCCCGGCGCTGACGTGACTTTTCCGCGTTGATCTCGCGCGTCGAACGCGCACCGTCAGAGGAGGATGCGCGACGGCGCGGGGATGGGCGGGAGGAGGGACGACGACTAGCCATTCTTCTATCGTGCCCTATCGGGGCGATTTTGGCCTGGTTCCACGCCGTGAAAAAACTCCGCGCGGACCCTTGCGGACCCGCGCGGAGCTATGCGGCTAGTTGCCTAGGCTCACTTGAAGCGAGGGAAGGCAGAGCGGCCGGCGTAGACGGCGGCCTCGCCCAGCTGTTCCTCGATGCGCAGCAGCTGGTTGTACTTGGCGACGCGCTCGGAGCGAGCGGGAGCACCGGTCTTGATCTGGCCGGAGTTGGTGGCGACGGCCAGGTCTGCGATGGTGGTGTCCTCGGTCTCGCCGGAGCGGTGCGAGGTCATCGAACGGTAGCCGTTGCGGTGCGCTTCCTCGACGGCGTCGAGGGTCTCGGTCAGCGAACCGATCTGGTTCACCTTCACGAGCAGCGCGTTCGCAGCACCCAGCTCAATGCCCTTCTTCAGGCGGGCGGGGTTGGTAACGAACAGGTCGTCGCCGACCAGCTGGACGCGGCCACCGATCTCGGCGGTCAGGGCCTTCCAAGCATCCCACTCGTCCTCATCCAGCGGATCCTCGATGGAAACCAGCGGGTAGTTCGAGATGAGCTTCTCGTAGTACTCAACCATGTACTCGGTCGAGCGGCCTTCACCCTCGAACTGGTACAGGCCGTCCTTGAAGAACTCGGAGGAGGCGACGTCCAGGGCCAGGGCAACGTCCTCGCCCGGCTTGAAGCCAGCCTTCTCGATCGCGGAGACGATCAGGTCGAGGGCCTCAGCGTTGGAGTCCAGGTTGGGGGCGAAGCCGCCCTCGTCGCCCAGACCGGTGGACAGACCGCGGTCCTTCACGACGCCCTTGAGCGTGTGGTAGACCTCGGCGCCCCAGCGCAGGGCCTCACGGAAGGAGGGAGCGCCGAGGGGGGCGATCATGAACTCCTGGATGTCAACGTTGGAGTCCGCGTGGGAGCCACCGTTGAGGATGTTCATCATGGGGACGGGCAGGACGTGAGCGTTGGGGCCGCCCAGGTACTTGTACAGGGGCAGGTCCGCGTACTTCGCGGCGGCCTTGGCGACGGCGAGGGAGACGCCGAGGATGGCGTTCGCGCCGAGCTTGCCCTTGTTGGGGGTGCCGTCCAGGTCGATCATGGCCTGATCGATGTAGCGCTGATCGTCAGCTTCCTCGCCGATGAGCTCGGGGGCGATCTGCTCGACGACGGCGTCAACAGCGTCCTGGACGCCCTTGCCGAGGTAGCGGCCCTTGTCGCCATCGCGACGCTCGACGGCCTCGAACGCGCCGGTGGACGCGCCGGAGGGAACGGACGCGCGCGCAGCGGTGCCGTCCTCAAGGACGACCTCGACCTCAACGGTCGGGTTACCGCGCGAGTCGAGGATCTCGCGTGCACCAATGCCTTCAATAACTGCCACGTCATTCTCCAATCGATGTTGTTGCGTGGAAGCGGTCAGTACAACGGTAATACGGACCGCCATGTGTGGTCACCCCCGATGAGGCGACGTCTTATTGTTTGGAGCGAAACGCTCCTACGCGCGACGCCGGACAAGCGACATTAGTCCCCCGCCTACTGTGAGCGAGCACTCACACGTGCGTCACTGCGTCTTAGGGCCATTCGTTCCCCCGCCCATCAGCGAGGACACGTCGGGGTCCTTCGGAGCGGCGACTGTGTCTCCGTACAATGGGACCTCCGGTCTGTTGGTTCCGCCGAGGGAAGGCTGAACGAAGCGCGGGTTGAGGATGGCACCGGAACTCTTCTGAGCCTGCTCCAGGGCGGCGGATGCGATCTTTCCAGCCGCCGGATCGACCTGAACCTGCGCGTTGATAAGCTGGCTGATCGTTTCAGATTCGAAGACGGCGCGGGTCGCACGCCCCATTGTGGCGGGTACGACACCTCCAGCCTGTGCGACATCCTGCGCGATCACCGTATCAACCTGTTCGTCGGTGACGGTAATGCCCACGCTGGCACCTGCGGCGGCCAGGGCTTCACTATTCATCAGACTCGTGCGGATCCCATACTCGGTATCCACCGACTTCGTGAGCTTCATGTCGAACAGCTCCTGGGCAGCTTCCTTGATTTCCGCGTTGGAGTATGTGACTCCCGACGAGGTGATGACGGCAGCGCCGGGATGGGCGGAACACGCCCCCATTCCCAGTCCTGCGGCCACAATCAGGGCGGTGGATGCCAGCTGGCGTGTGTAGCGCACGAGCGTTCCTTCCTCAGATGTGTTGCGACGCAATAGGACCAGTGTATTCCACCACAGGCACTACTCGCCAAAAGGTACGAGGATCTTGGTCACCAGCGTCTCCACCCACTCCAGGAGCGGGCCATCGGTGAGCGTCGACCCGCCGACGCGTGAGGTGAGCGGGAGCGGCACGAGGACCTGGCGGACAGCAGCCTTGATGACTGTGCCCGGATGCAGGCGTTTGAGGCGCATGACCTGGGAGTCGCGCAGCTCGACGGGCGAGACGCGCAGGTACTTGCCCTGAGTGACAATCTCCGTAATCCCCGCGCGGCGCACGGTCTCGCGCAGGCAGGCAACCGCGAAGAGCAGGTCGACCTGGGGAGGAATCGGGCCGTAGCGGTCGACGAGTTCCTCGCGCACGTCCTTCTCCTGCTCGGGGGTGGTCGTGGCCGCGATCTTGGCGTAGACCTCAAGGCGCAGGCGTTCGCCGCGCACGTATCCCTCGGGAATGTGCGCATCCACCTGCAGGTCCATGCGCACGTCCGCCTTTTCCGCGGGTGCATCGCCACGGTAGGCGGCCACGGCGTCAGAGACCATGCGCACGTACAGGTCGAATCCGACGCCTTCGACGTGGCCGGACTGGGCGCCACCCAGGAGGTTGCCGGCACCTCGGATCTCGAGGTCGCGCTGGGCCACTGCCAAGCCCGCGCCCAGCTCGGTGTTCGCCGCGATTGTTTTCAGGCGCTCGTGCGCGGTCTCGCTCAGGGCCTTATCACCCGGGTAGAAGAAGTACGCGTAGGCGCGTTCGCGGCCTCGTCCGACGCGCCCGCGCAGCTGGTGGAGCTGGGAGAGGCCGAAGGCGTCAGCGCGGTCAACGATGAGCGTGTTCGCGTTGGAGATATCCAGGCCAGTTTCGACGATGGTCGTACACACGAGGACGTCGAACTCGTGGTTCCAGAAGTCCTGGATGACGGCCTCAAGCTGGTGTTCGTTCATCTTGCCGTGGGCGGTGCGCACGCGCGCCTCGGGGACCAGCTCAGAGATATGAGCGGCGACCGAGGAGATCGAGTCGACGCGGTTGTGCACGTAGAACACCTGCCCATCGCGCAGCAGCTCGCGCCGGATCGCGGCGCTGACCTGGGCGTCCGTGTAGGCACCGACGAAGGTCAGGACGGGCTGGCGTTCTTCGGGCGGGGTCTGGAGGATCGACATCTCGCGGATACCTGAGATCGCCATCTCGAGGGTGCGTGGGATGGGGGTGGCGGACATGGATAGAACGTCCACGTCGGTGCGCAGGGCTTTGAGGGTTTCCTTGTGTTCGACGCCGAAGCGCTGTTCCTCGTCGATGATGACCAGGCCGAGCTTCTTGAAGGAGACGGTGCCGGTCAGCAGGGAGTGCGTGCCGATGACCAGGTCGATTTCGCCCGAGGCCAGCCCCGCCTTGACCTCCTCGGTCTCCTTCGGGGTGGAGAAGCGCGAGAGGGTACCGATGTGCACGGGAAAACCGGCGTAGCGTTCGGCGAAGGTCTCCGCGTGCTGGGTGACCAGCAGGGTCGTGGGCACGAGGACCGCAACCTGGTAGCCGTCCTGGATGGCCTTAAAGGCGGCGCGCACGGCGATTTCGGTCTTTCCGTAGCCGACGTCGCCGGTGAGCAGGCGGTCCATGGGGACGGGTTTTTCCATGTCGGCCTTGACCTCGTCGATGGTGACGAGCTGGTCGGGTGTCTCGACGTACGGGAAGGCGTCCTCGAGTTCGCGCTGCCAGGGCGTGTCGGGTCCGAAGGCGTGACCCTTGGTCTGCTGGCGCACGGCGTACAGGCGGATGAGTTCCTTGGCGACCTCGTTGACGGCCTTCTTCGCGCGGGCCTTGGTCTTCGCCCAGTCAGCCCCGCCCATCTTGGTGAGGGAGGGTTCGTCGGATCCCGTGTACTTGGAGATCTGGTCCAGCGCGTCGGTGGGCACGAAGAGCCGGTCGGCGGGCTGGCCACGCTTGGAGGGCGCGTATTCGATGACCAGGTAGTCGCGCGTGGAGGCCGCGTCCCCACGCCCGATCGTGCGGGAGACCAGCTCGATGAAACGCCCGATGCCGTGCTGGTCGTGGACAATGTAGTCCCCGGGGTGCAGGGTCAGGGGGTCGACACCCTTGCGCCTGCGCGAGGGCATGCGCCGCATGTCGCGCGTGGTGGCTCCGACGCGACCGGTCAGGTCTCCCTCGGTGAGGATCGCGAGTTTCAGGTGGGGCGCGACGAAGCCGACGCCGGCCTGCGCGGTCGTGATGGTGACGAGGCAGGGGTCGGGCCTCGCTTCCACGCTGTCCGCGAGCGCGGCCGGGCACGAGGCATCGGTGAGGATAGATCGGATGCGTCGGCCGGGGCCGGGGCCTTCGGTGGTAACGACGATGCGCCAGCCGTCTCTGGCCAGGTCGGTGAGGTCGGCGGCGGCGCGGGCGAAGTCTCCGCGGTAGGGGTGCACGTCGCGGGCTCCCACGCGCATGAGGGTGGGTGAGACGACGACGGGCGCGGGGCCGTCCGCTGAGGGCGAGTCGGCCTCGTCGATGGCGGAGGCGAGGTCGGCGGGCGGCAGGTCGGTGAGCTCCCACCAGGGCCGCGTCCCGCTCCCCCACAGGTCTCCCAGGTCGAGGAACGAGGCCTTGGAGGCCTCGAGGGGGGTGTCGGCTCCCCCGGCTGCGGCGCTCCACGCGGCGGCAAGGAATTCCTCGGTCGTGGCGACGAGGTCGGCGGCGCGAGCACGGATGCGTTCGGGGTCGGAGGCGAGGACCGCTGAGCCTGCGGGCAGCAGGTCGAGGAGGGAGTCCATGCCGGACACCAGGATGGGGGCCAGGGATTCGATGCCGGGGGCCGCGATTCCTTCGGCGGCGAGGCTGAGCATCTCGGCGGCACCGGGCAGGCGGTCGGCGGCCTCGCGGGCGCGGGCACGCACAGCCTGCGTGAGGAGCAGTTCGCGGCAGGGTACAGCCCACACTCCGTCGGCGGCCTCGCCGAGGGTTCGCTGGTCGGAGACGGAGAAGGCACGGATGTCGTCAACTTCGTCGCCCCACAGCTCCACGCGCAGGGGGTGGGGTTCCTGGGGCGGGAAGACGTCGAGGATGCCGCCGCGCACGCTCATCTGGCCGCGTCCTTCGACCATGTCGACACGCTCGTAGCCGAGCTCGGCCAGTCGGTTTGTGACGTCCGTGAGGTCCAGGATATCGCCGGTGCGCACGCGCACGGGTTCGAGGTCTGCCAGGCCGGAGATAATCGGCTGGAGGAACGCGCGAATGGGGACGACGAGGACCGAGATCGGACCCGCACTCTCGTCTCCGGCCACCGGGTGAACGAGGCGGCGCAGGACGGCGATGCGGCGCGCCATCGTGTCAACCTGGGGCGAGAGACGCTCGTGGGGCAGGGTCTCCCACGCGGGCAGCATCGCGACACCCGGGATCCACGAGGCCAGGGCGTTGGTCAGCGTCTCGGCGTCGCGCCCGGTGGCGGTGAGGACCACGAGCGGCGTTGCCGCGCGCGTGGCGACAGCTGCGAGGAGGGGCGGTCGGATACCGACAGGGGCGACGATTGTGCCCGAGCGGCCCGCCTCGATGGAGTCGGTGGCCGTCTCGATCGCGGGATCGGTAGAAATGTCCGGGAGGAGTCCGGTAAGTAGCACGCGCTGCCTTTCGCGGTGAGGGTACGCGGTGGTGCCCAACGTGGGGCACCACCTTGTTCAGGACCCGGTGTGCAGGGCCATCTGGGTGGAGGCAAAACCCTTGGTCGCGATGTCTTCGACGACGTCAGCTGCCTGCTCGAAGGTCACGTCCCAGTCGGGGCGTTCCTTGGAGGGCAGGGCGGCCAGCACATAGTCAGCGGGATCCATGCGCCCCGGGGGACGCCCGACGCCGATGCGCAGGCGCGCGTAATCACGGGTATGCAGGTGCTGCGTGAGGGACTTCAGGCCGTTGTGGCCGCCCTCTCCCCCGCCGACCTTCAGGCGCAGGGTGTGTGCGGGCAGGTCCATGTCGTCGTGAATGACGAGAATACGAGCCGGGGGGACCTTCAGGAAGGAGGCGAGCACGCTGATCGGGCCGCCCGAGGTGTTCATGTAGCTGTCCGCGCGCGCGAGAATCACGCGGGGGCCGGGCACGCCACCCGGGCCGATCCCGAGGCGCACGTCGGCAGTGTGCGTACGCGAGCGGTGCGATGTCAAAGTCGCACCGCCACGCGCAGCCAGCACGTCAAGGGTCAAATACCCGACGTTGTGTCGAGTGGAGGCATACTGCGCGCCGGGGTTACCCAACCCGACGACGAGCCACGGTCCGTCAGTCGTCATACTCCGATTGTGCCACCCGCGCCGAGAGCATGTCCCACTGGGGAGCGTCCTCAACGACGGGGGCTGGCTCACGTCGGGACTCGGCCCACGCGTCGGCGAAGAGCTGCGCCCACTTGGCGTAGGCGGCCGAATTGGGATGGAAGAAGTCCGCCGCGTGGTAGGCGAACGTGTACGTCGGCAGCGAGTATTCCTGGGTGAGAGAACGCAGGTCGACCAGGTGTGCGTCGGAGTCCTCGACAGCGGCGCGGATGCGGTCGGACATGTCCTGCGCGCGGCTCTCCTGCGGCATGATGCCAAACGACGGGATCGTGGAGACGAGGGCACCGGACGGCAGCGCAGCCAGGATCCGACGCAGACGCTCCTCGAACTGGCCGGGGGCCATATCCTCGGCCATCACGTCGTTACCACCGATAGTCAGCGTCACCAGGTCGGGGCGGTAGGGGCCGTCCAGCAGACCCAAGCCACGCATCTGCGGGAGCTGGGTGAGTTCCACGGATTCGATGGTGGCACCCGACAGGGACAGGTTAAGCAGCAGAACCCCGCGATCCATCTGCTGCGTAATCGCCGAGGCCAGGCGCGCCGGATAGGACTCGGTGACGC